>JABMRB010001448.1 GCA_013202865.1 Candidatus Nealsoniibacteriota bacterium
CCGACGACAAGGTCTGGCTGAGCGACTGGGCCGCGTTGCGAGCGAATTTCGGCAACGCAAGCTATACGGCAGCCGGGGCGGCGGCCGTGCCGGAGCCGGGTACGATCGCGATGCTGCTGGGCGCCTTGGCCGGATTGGCCGTGCTCGGGTGGCGGCGTCGCCCCGCGGCATAGCGAGCATGTGCTGAGAAGTTGTGAATCAATGTGTACGATGGGCCTCCGAATGATTCACAACCTCTGACAGGCGAGCGTCCGAAAACAACACCGAACCTTGCAGATGCGCAAGAGGCAAGATGCGGAAGGAATGAACGTGGGCCGCAAGAGAAACCATGTTTCGGCGAATCGCGGTTGGGCAACTCGACCGTCGACGCTTCGGGGCACGTCGGGCGTCCCGTTGAGGTTCGAGCAGTTGGAGCCGCGGCTGGTACTTGATGGCGGCCCCATCATTACCGAGTTGATGGCCGTCAACGATTCCGTGCTGGCCGATCAGGACGGCGACTTCTCCGACTGGATCGAGCTCCACAATCCGGGCAATGGCGACGTCTATCTGGACGGTTGGCACCTGAGCGACGAGCCCGCCAATCTCGACAAGTGGGAGTTTCCGGCCGTCACGCTCCACGCGGGTGAGTATCTGGTCGTGTTCGCCTCGGAGAAGGACCGCACCGATCCGGGCAACGAACTGCACACGAATTTCAATCTGGACGGCAACGGCGAATACTTGGCCCTGGTGGAACCCGACGGCCAGACGGTGGCCCAGCAGTTCGCTCCGGCGTTTCCCCCGCAGCACGGCGACGTCTCTTTCGGCGTCGCCGAAGGGGTTCTTGCGAACCAACCGATCGCCGCCGGCAGCGACGCCCGGACGCTCATTCCCGAGAACGGTTCGCTGGGCCTGACGTGGACCGGCAAGGCGAGCGACGAGCCGTTCGACGATTCGCTCGCGGCCGGCTGGATTCAAGGCAACACGGGCATCGGCTACGACACCGGCTCGGCGACGGCCGGCCAGACGGAGCTTGTCGGCCACGCCCCGATCAATCGGCCCTATCGCGACGTTTCGCTCGGCGAAGTGATCATTCTGGAGAGTTCGGCGTTCACGCAGCCGGGCGAGTTGGTCGGGTGGACCGTCTACGCCGACGTCGCCCGCACGATCACGCCGTTGATTCTCCAGGTCGATGCGGGGGGCGACCACACGATCACGGGCATCGGCCGGCCCCGGACGACGGTGGCCAGCGGCGGGCAACAGCAATTCGCGTTCAGCGTGCAGTCGGGCAGTGCGGAGGTCGGGTCGGGTTATTTCTTCGGATTCAAGCATGGCACCGATGGCACCGACGAGACGGGCGCGGCGCCCTACACGCAAAACGCCGGCGATAGCGTTCGCTCCTTCGGCCAACAGACGAACTTCGCCGCCGGCGACGACCTGGGCCGGGGCACGCCGCTGGTTCGCACCTACTCGGTGCAGGCCACCAGCGTGATCGCCGATTCTCAGCCGCAGGCGTATTGGACCTTCGACGAGGGAGTCGCCGACGTCAGTGGCAACGGCCATCATGGCAGGCTCTTCGGCGCCGGTTTCAGCAGCGACGTGCCGCCGGTGCTCGGCTTCGGCAAGTCGGCGCAGTTCGACGGGGCAAACGACTACATCAGTGCGACGATCAACGTCTCGGAGACCGCCTACACCACCTCGCTATGGTTCAAGTCCGACTCGGACAACCGCGGCATCTTCGCCGTGGTCGACAGCGACCTGGGCGCCGGCGGGCACGACCGGCATCTCTATCTCACGAATGGCAACGTCGCCACGCGAACCTGGTCCGACGAGACGATCGTGACCTCGGGGCTGGACGTGGCCGACGGGAACTGGCACCATCTGGTCCACGTCGTGGGTAGCGAGATCGACGGACAGCGGCTCTACGTCGACGGCCAACTGGCGGTTGCCGGCAGCAAGGCGCTCTCCGATTTCGACTGGCAGCGGCAGATCAACATCGGGTTCTCCAACGACGCGGCGGGCGGCTACTTCCAGGGCCGGATCGACGACGTGGCCGTCTGGGATTCGGTGCTCACCGAGCCGCAGATCCGGGCACTCAGCCAGGGCGCGTCGCCGATGGCGCTGGCCGGCTACCAGCGGCTGATCGCCACCGACGTCGACGCGGCGATGCACGACGTCAATCCGTCGGCCTACGTCCGGGTCCCGTTTCAGGTTGCGTCGCCGGCAGAGGTCGAGGGGGAATATCTGCGGCTGCGGATGCAGTACGACGACGGGTTCGTTGCGTGGCTCAACGGCGTGGAAATCGCACGGCGCAACGCGCCGCAGACGCTCGCCTACAATGCGACGGCCACGACGGACCGTTCCCAAATCCAAGCGATTGCCTACGAGGAAATCAACCTACCCGGTGCCATGGAGCTTCTGCGGCCGGGTACCAACGTCCTGGCGATCCAGGGGCTCAACGACGCGGTCGACAGCGACGACTTCCTCGTCGTGACGGAACTCGTCCAAATCGCCCAAGTCGGCGACCGCTACCTGACCGCTCCGACCCCGGGCGAAGCCAACGGCGGGGGCGTGACCGATTTTGTGGCCGATACGCAATTCAGCATCGACCGCGGTTTCTTCACCGATCCACTGCAAGTGGAGATTACCACAGCGACCGACGGCGCGGAGATCTACTTCACGACCGACGGCAGCCTGCCGAGCCCGGAGAACCCGGAGGCCACCCGCTACACGTCGGCGATTTCGATCGGTACAACGACGACGCTTCGGGCGATGGCCCGCAAGGACGACTACGAGCCGACCGACGTCGACACGCAGACGTACGTCTTCCCGGCGCAGGTGGCCAATCAGCCGGCCCATCCGCCGGGGCTGCCGTCGACGTGGAGCGGCGGTTTCCCGGCCGACTATCAGGTTGACCCGGACGTGGTCGGCACGACGCTGCCCGGCTATAGCCTCGAGGAGGCCCTGCTGTCGATCCCGACCGTCAGCGTAACCGCCAACTTGGGCGATCTGTTCGGCGCGTCGCAAGGGATCTACTACAACTCGGGAAACAAGGGCAGCGCATGGGAACGCCCCGCCTCGATCGAGATGATCTATCCGGACGGGACCGGCGGGTTCCAGGAGAATGCCGGTATCCGTATCCACGGCGGTTCCAGCCGAAACCACGGTTTCACGCCCAAGCACTCGTTGCGGCTCTTCTTCCGCGACGAATACGGCGCGTCGAAACTGAATTTCCCCGTCTTCGGCGATCGGGGTATCGACCGCTTCGATCAACTCGTGCTGCGGGCCTGCTCGACCGACTCCTGGCCGGTGGTCGACGGGAACTCGGTGCTCGGCGTACAGCGGTGGAAAGCGGCCGACTCGGTCTACATGCGCGACCAGTGGGTGCGCGACACGCAACTCGACCTCGGGCGCCCGTCGGCCGACGGCGTCTACGTCCACCTCTATCTCAACGGTCTCTACTGGGGTGTGTACAACCTGGCGGAGCGCCCGACCGATTCATTTAACGCCGAGCACGTCGGCGGCGACCGCGACGAATACGACGTGGTCCACGACTTCGTCGAGTTGCAGTCGGGCAACAAGAACGCCTGGAACCAGATGATCGCCATGGCCGCCGCCGGACTGGGCTCCGAGACGGCCTACCAGCGGATCCAGGGCAACAACCCCGACGGGTCGCGTAACGACGCCTATCCGGTCTACCTCGACGTCGGCAACCTGATCGACTACATGATCGTCCATATCTACGCCGGGGCCGAGGACTGGCCGGACCATAACTGGTGGGGGGCCCGACGCCGCGGGCCCGAGAGCGAAGGCTTCAAGTTCTTCGCCTGGGACCAGGAAATCTCCAACGACTCGCTCGTCCGCACGCATACGCGCATCTCTACCCGGTTCGAGAACCCGATCTCGTCGCAGTCGCCGTCGTATCTCTACGGCCAGTGCATGGCCAACGAAACATTCCGTTGGAAGTTCCGCGACCGGGTCCACGAGTTGCTCTTCAACGACGGGCTGCTAACCACCGCACAAAACGACGCCCGTTGGATACGCCGGGCCGACGAAATCGACCAGGCGATGGTCGGCGAGTCGGCACGTTGGGGCGACAGCAAGCGGTCGGTGCCGTACCGGCGCGAGGTCGAGTGGCTCGGCATGCAGCGGTGGATGCACGATATCTATTGGCCGCAGGTCCACGAGATCGCCTTGCAGCGGTTCAAGAACGTGGGGCTCTATCCGGACGTCGTCGCGCCGCAGTTTACTCAGCACGGCGGACAGGTGCCGGCCGGACTCGAAGTCGCCATCACCGCGCCGGACGGGGCAATCTACTACACGCTCGACGGTTCCGATCCGATGCTGAGCGACGGCAGCATTTCGCCGGACGCCCGGCCGTACGTGAGCGTGTTGCAGAGCGTCAAGCTCATCGACCGCGGCGCCGAGTGGAAGTTCCTCGACGACGGGCCGATCGAGGGAACCGCCTGGCGCGAGTTGGATTTCGGCGACGGCGATTGGAAGTCCGGTTTCGCGGAATTCGGCTACGGCGACGGCGATGAAGCGACCGTCGTCGATTACGGCCCCGATCCGGCCAACAAACACGTCACGACCTACTTCCGGCATCGGTTTTACGTCCACGACGTCGCCGGCACCAACGAGTTGCTGCTGCGTCTGATTCGCGACGACGGGGCCGTGATGTACCTCAACGGGCAAGAGATCACCCCCCGCAGCAACATGCCCGACGGCACCATCACTCCTACCACGCCGGCATTGATGGCAGTCAACGGCGAGTTCGAGCGTCTGTGGCATGAGATCGTGTCCGAGGCGAGCCTGTTGCAGGCCGGCTGGAACGTGCTGGCCGTCGAGGTGCATCAGCGAACGGCCAATAGCGGCGACCTGAGCTTCGATCTCGAGCTTCAGGCAAACACGATCAGCAGTCCCACGCCCGTCACGCTGGCCGAGTCGACCATTCTCAACAGCCGCGTGCTCGATAGCGGCGGGTGGTCGGCGCTGAATTCGGCCACGTTTCTGGTCGAAGGCCCCGGCCCGCTGCAAATCGTCGAGCTGAACTACCACCCCCACGACCCGACGACCGCCGAGTTGGCCGCACTGCCGCCGGGTCCGCCTGCGGTGACGGATGACGACTTCGAGTTCATCGAATTGCAGAACACGGGCAGCGAGACGCTCGATCTCTCCGGCGTGCGGTTCGCCGACGGCGTGGACTTCGCATTCGCCGATGGCACCACGCTCGATCCGGGCCAGTACGTCGTCGTGGTTCGCAACGAACTCGCCTTCGAGGCCCGATATGGAACCGGCGTACACGTCGCGGGCAGCTACGACGACGGGCTGTCGAATAGCGGCGAAACGATCGAGTTGGTCGACCGCTTCGGCCAAACGATCGCCCGGTTCAAGTACGACGACGGGGACGGTTGGCCCGGCCGCGCCGACGGCAAGGGGGCGTCGTTGGAACTGATCGATCCGGACGCCGTGCCTCCGGCCGACCCGCAGCGGTCCGACTACCTGGGCGACGCCGACCACTGGCGTTCGTGCGTGGCCTTTGGCGGCACGCCCGGCACGGCGCCGCAGCCGCATCAGGGCGTGGTGATTAACGAAGTGCTCAGTCACACCGACTGGCCGAAGGTTGACTCGATCGAGCTGCACAACGTTACCGATCAGCCGATCGACGTCGGCGACTGGTACTTGAGCGACTCCTGGGGCTGGGAGTCGAACCCGGCCAACGGCAACTACAAGAAGTATCGCATTGCGAAGGACACGACGATCGCGGCCGGCGGCTATCTGGTTTTCGATGAGTTGCAGCACTTCAACCGCACGCCGATGGACCCGGGGCCCTACGATTTCGCCCTGGACGGTGCGCATGGCGACGACGTCTGGCTGATGCGAGCCGACGCGGCCGGCAAGCTGACGCACTTCGGCGACCACGTCGATTTCGGTGCCCAGGCCAACGCCGAGTCGTGGGGACGATGGCCCGACGCTGAGGGTGTGATCTATCCGATGATCGAGCCGACCCTGCGTGCCGACAACCGCGGCCCGCGGCTCGGATCGGTCGTGATCACCGAAGTGCATTACAACCCCGGCATGATGACCGACGCCAACGATCTGGAGTTTATCGAGATCTACAACACGGGCACCACGACGGTCGATCTGACCCATTGGCGATTGGACAAAGGCGTCGAGTATGACTTCGCCGTCGGCGACGCGATCGAGGCCGGCGGCGCGATCGTAATCGTGCCGTTCGATCCGCAGTTGCAACTCGACGAACTGGCCGGTTTCCAGACCGTCTACAACCTGCAAGAACCGGTCGAACTCCGCGGGCCTTACTCGGGGCAGCTCGAAAACGACGGTGAACGGGTGCAATTGCTGTATCCCGACATGCCGCCGACCGAGGAGCCGGACTTCTACCCGGGCCTGCTCGAAGACGAGGTGATCTACGACGACAAGGGCCCCTGGCCGACCGACGCGAACGGCAACGGCCGGTCGCTCAGCCGGCTGCGGATGGCGGCATGGGGCGACGACGCGGCGAACTGGATTGCCGCGGTGCCCACGCCCGGCGAAGTAGCGTCCACCGCGTCGATCGTTGCTCGGCAAGTGTTCTACAACCGTTCGGCCTTCGACGGCGACAACGCGATTGCCACGGACAAGACGGCCTTGCTGCCCGGCGACCTCGCTACGGCAGCCAACTACACCAACTACAATCGCGGGATCAACGGCCTGATAATCGACGTGGCCGACCTGCCGCAAGGAGTCGTCCCCGGCGCGACCGACTTCCGGTTCCGTCTCGGCAACGACGACACGCCGGCCGACTGGGCCCCGGCGCCGCCGCCGGAGACGATCGAACTGCGCCGAGACGAAGGCGTCGGCGGTTCCCACCGGATCACGATCACCTGGGCCGACGGCGACGTCCGCAACGCATGGCTGCAAGTGACCGTACTGGGTGCCAATCTCGGCCTGCCCCGCGACGACGTCTTCTATTTCGGCAATGCCGTGGCCGAGTCGGGCAACTCCGCGTCTGACGCTCAAGTCACGACGACCGACCTGCTGCTGGCACGGAACAACCCCCGCGACTTCCTTGGCCAGACGGACGTCACTTTCGCTTATGACTACGACCGCGACGCGCTGGTCAACGCGACCGACGTCTTGCTGGCACGCAACAACCAGACGCACTTTCTCAATGCCCTGCGGCTGATCGATCTGTCGGGCACCGTGGAGAGCCCTGCAATAGACTGGCTCACCGACCTGGTCTGGCTGTACGAATTCGAGACGGCTGAGTCCGGCGAGACGAACCGCTCTGCCGATGAGCCAGCGGCGGCTGCGGTGGACGTGCTGATGGCGAGTTGATACAATGCCGCAGGAAGCCGGATTTGGAGTGAATCGGATGGCACAGACCCAGTATGGTGACATTTCCTGGGAAAGGATGATTCGGGCCGTGGAGAAGATACGCGATCGTCTGTTGCGGGCGGTTTCAGCGTTGGACAAGGCGGGGATTTCCTACGCCGTAGTGGGTGGCCATGCCGTGGCTGCCTGGGTCTCGCGCGTGGATGAGGCGGCGGTACGCAACACGCGGGACGTTGACCTCCTCATCCGCCGGAGCGATCTCGATGCCGTGGCGACCGCATTGGCTGCGGTCGGTTTCATTCACCGTCGGGCCGCCGGCGTGACGATGTTTCTCGATGGCCCGGAGGCAAAGGCTCGTGAAGCGATCCATATCGTGTTTGCCGGCGAGAAGGTCCAGCCGGACTACCCGTTGCCAACTCCCGACGTGCTCGAGAGGGAACGGGCCACGTCCTATCCCATCCTGGCGCTGGAAGCGCTGGTACGAATGAAGCTCACCTCGTTCCGGGACAAGGACCGAATGCACCTGCGCGACCTACTCGACGTGGACCTGATCGACGCCGCTTGGCCCGACCGCTTCCCCGCGGCACTTGCCGCCCGCTTGCAGGAAATCCTCGACGACCCCGAGGGTTGATTCTCTAGCGGTCGTTCTGCGCGTCGAGGCGTGTCGGCAGCGAAGTTCAGCAGGTCACGTGCAATAGGATCGCCTTGCGCTGGTCCGAGCCGTTGTAGGCCTCGATCGCGTCGGGCGTCGGCAGGACTTTGTGGCAGATCGAGCGCTGGACGAGGAACTCGCGGGCCTCTTCGTTCAGTTCCACGCGGCCCTCCGCCCCGGCGCCGACGAACAGCATGGCCGGGCCGCCTTTGCAGACGCTCTCCAATTCGGCCGGGCCGACCGTGTGCGACGTGCCGTAGAACTGCTTGACCGAGGTCTTGTCGCGCTTCTTCACCTTGCCGCCGACCGTGATGAAGACGTCGCACGTGTAAGCCTTCTTGCCGATCGCAACCTCGCCGAAACCGACCCACGCGAGTTGCGGATACTTGGGATGGGTGCAGAACCGCCTCTTGAACGGGCTGCGGTCGATGCGCCGCCGGGCCAGGGCTACTGCGCCGAGCACGACCGCGTCGTCGCCCAGGGCCGAGAGCAACACGCGGCCGCCTTCGCGTGCCCCGGGGAGCTGATCGGAAGCGACGATGCTCTCGACGATCGGCATCATGAACCGGCTATTGCCCTCGACCACACCGCCGCCGAGCACAATCACGTCCGGATCGAGCAGGTGGCGGACCGTCAGGCAGGCGTAGCCGATCACCTCGGTCGCGCGATGCATGATCTTGGTAACCAGTTCGTCGCCGGCGGCCATGGCGCGGCGGAGCATCCCGCTACGGATCACGCTCAGGTCGCCGTCGAGCAGAGCGGTCAGCACGGTCGACTTTCCCGCGGCGACCGCCTCGCGAATATCGCGTTCGATGGCCGACCGGCTGGCCAGCGCCTCCAGGCAGCCGCGGTTACCGCAACCGCACATCGGTCCGTCGATTTGCATCACAATGTGTCCGATTTCGGAGGCCGACTCCCGGGCACCGCGCCAGAGCTTACCCTTCTGGACGAATCCGCCGCCGATGCCGGTGCCCACGAGAATGGCCATGGCGCTTTCGGCGTCGCGTGCCGATCCGAGCCACTTCTCGCCCAATGCACCGAGGTTGCAGTCGTTTCCCACGGCAATCGGCACCCCGAAGCGGGCCTCCAGATGCGCGCCGATCTCCACGCCGCTGAGGTTCATGTTGGGCGTGACGATGACGCGGGCCGTATCGGGGTCGACCACCCCGGGCACGGCGATGCCGATGGCCGCCAGGCTGTCGATCGTGAGGCCTTTCTTCTCGACCACGTCGGTCATGGCTCGTTCGATGGCGTCGAGCACGTCGTCGGGGCTTCCGTCGCGGGGGGTCGCACACCGCTGCCGGCCGAGGATTCCGCCCGATTCCTCGACCAGCGACGCCTGCACCTTGGTGCCGCCGATATCCACGCCGAGGTAGAGCCGTTTCCGTCCATTCTTTCCGTTCGTTTCTGTCATCGTAACCTCGTAGGATGCGCGTTGCCGCTACTACCCTTCCCCCCGAACGCAGTCGGGGGGCGTTGTGATCTGTCTTTCACTATCCACTATCCACTATCCACCGCCCACTATCCACTTACTTATTATTACCAACTGCCGGTCTGTGTAAAGCATAGCTTCCCCTGAACGACACAATACTTTGCAACGGCCGGCGGCGATGCTACATTGAGACCAGCGTTGCAGTCCGTCCAATCCAATCGAGGAATCCTTCCATGCGTCGTCTGCTCTGCGTCCGGCCGGTGTGGTGTTGTCTTCTGATGCTGGCGGCAACGTGCCCGGGCGTTGCAGCCGAACCGGCTGGCATCCGGTTCACCGGTCCGTGGGACATGGCCCAACTGAAGAAACCGCCGGCGGCCGATTGGGGCCAGAAGACGGGGCTCGTGCAAGAGGTCTACTATGCGGGCGAGCCGCTGGCCGGCAAGCCGACCCGCGTATTTGCCTACTATGCCCGGCCCGAAGCGGGCGACCGCGTCCCTCGCGGCCGGCGTCACGGGCCGTTTCCCGGCATGGTGCTGGTTCACGGCGGCGGCGGAACGGCCTTTGCCCAATGGGCCACGCTTTGGGCCAAACGCGGCTACGCGGCAATTGCCATGGATCTGGGTGGCTGCGGACCCGACAAGAAACGGCTCGACGACGGCATGCCCGCCCAGGGACACCCCGAAAAGTTCCAAAAGTTCACCACCGACGAAGAGGCCCGGTCGCTTTGGACGTATCATGCCGTCGCGGCCGCAATCCGGGGGCATTCGCTGCTGGCCGCCCGCGAGGAAGTCGATCCGCAGCAGACCGGGCTGACCGGCATCAGTTGGGGTGGCTATCTGACCTGCATCGTGGCCGGGCTCGACGACCGATTCAAGGTGGCCGTGCCGGTCTACGGCTGCGGCTTTCTGCACGAGAATAGTTGCTGGCTGGGGGAGTTTGCCCGGCTGGGACCCGAGCAGACGAAGCGTTGGGTGGCACACTACGATCCGTCGCGTTACCTGCCGGGCGTGCGATGCCCGATCCTGTTCGTCAACGGCACGAACGACTTCGCCTATCCGTTGGACAGCTATCAGAAGAGCTACCGCGCCGTGCCCGGGCCGGTCGACGTGCGGATCGAGGTCCGCATGCCGCACGGTCATTCGCAAGGCTGGGCCCCGAAGGAGATCGGCCTGTACGTCGACAGCATCCTCACCGGCGGCGACCCGCTACCCAAGCTCGGCCCCATGAAGACCGCCGACGGCAAGGCAACGGCCGCGTTGACGGCCAAGGTCCCGGCAGTCAAGGGCCAGCTACACTACACGACCGACACCGGCGCGTGGAACAAACGCACCTGGCAGACCGTCGAGGCAAAACTCGCCGACGGCACGATTGCGGCCGCGTTGCCCGACGCCCGTCCGCTAGTCTATTACCTCAGCGTCACCGACGGCCGCAACGCCATGGTCAGCACCGAGCACGCCGAGTTACCGTAGCCACAGCGCAAGCGAGCCGCGGGGCTTGCCCCCGCGCTCAGGAGTGGTGAGTGGTGAGTGGGTAGTGGTGAGTGGGTAGTGGTGAGTGGGTAGTGGTGAGTGGATAGTGGATAGTGGATAGAAAGAAGACCCGCGGCATCATGCAGACGAAGAATCATTGAAAACACACAAACCCAAGGAGACGAAACCATGGCATCTGAAGTAACGCGACGGCAATTCCTGGGCAAAGCCGGCACGGCAACCGCCGTGGGAGTCAGCACCGCAACCGCGCTGGTTGCCGACGGGGCCGAGACCACGCAGGCCGGGCCGCTGAAGATTGTCGGTATCTGTTGCAGTCCGCGCAAAGGCAAGAACACGGCCGCGGCATTGCAGGTCTGCTTGGACGCGGCCAGGCAGGTAGGCGACAACGTCGAAGTCGAGTTGATCGAACTGGCCGGTCTGAAGATCCCCGGCGGGCCTGCGGCCGGTGTGCCGCTGGAGCCCGGCGAGAAGGACGATTTCCCCGGTTTGGTCCCTAAGCTTTCCGATGCGAACCTTGCCGGGCTGATCGTTGCCACGCCCGTCTATTTCGGCAACATGAGCTACCTGTGCAAAGCGTTTCTCGATCGCTGCAACGAGCTGCGGAAGAACTTCGCCCTGGCCGACAAGGTGGCCGGCGTGGTGGCGGTGGCCGGCGGGCGCAACGGCGGACAGGAACTGACGATCCGCTCGGTCCACACGTGCCTGTTGGGCCAGGGAATGATTATCGTCGGCGACGCCCCGCCGACCGGTCATTGGGGCGGCACCGCCTGGAGCAGCGCCCCCGGCGGCGTCACGGCCGACGAGTACGGCATGAACACGGTAAAGAACCTCGGCCGCCACGTCGCCGAAGTGGCGTTGCGGCTGCGGTAGTGGGGAGTGAAAAGTGGGGAGTGGAGAGTGGGGAGTGGGGAGTGTTTTGAAACGCCCGCCGATTGCATCGGCGGGATCTTTTTGGGAGGGGGCTGCGTTCGCCCTCGCTGTGCATTGTTTTTCGCTTTCTCGGCTCGGGGACAACAATTGGCCGGTCGGCGCCGGGGCCTCGTTGCAACGCCTTGTGCGGCAAGGAGTTGCCCTTGGGGGCGATGGTCTCCCGGGCGGGCGAGAGCCCATTTCGGCGGTTCTCGACGTACACCCCCCCCTGTTGGGCCAAACCAACCGACGGTTTTCTCCCTAGACCGGGGGGATTTGCTTGGATTGCTTGACAAGGCGAGATGGAACTAGTAGATTAGGGCGTTGTACATTGGTTCTCAAATTCGTTCCTGAGGCACCTTCCAGGTTTACCTGCATTTCCGATTCGGAGGCAGCGTTCTTACGCATCCCGACCCGACCGTCCAAGGTGATTCGTCACCTGTGGCGGTGATTCTCCCGGGATGCTGGTGTTTCGACTCCTAGGTGTGGGTCGGTTTCCCGTTGTGTTTTTGTGTGCGTTGGTAATTGTCCGTTTCAACCCGAGATGTTTTGGAGGTAAGAACAATGTTCCGATCGATAAGTTGTTTGGCCGTGCTGGTGGTTTTTGGCCTGACGGTTCTTTCGGCGAGCTTCTCTCAAGCAGGCACGATCGTCTGGGAGGATCCGGGATTCGAGTTTACCCCGGACTTCCACACTGGCCCCTGGGAGATTGGCAAAGCACGTGCTGAGACTCAACTCGGCAAAGTTGGTTGGACCTTCTCCCTGCTCGCTTCGGGTGGCAACCCGAATCGGCGGGTCTACATGAGCGAATCCGGTACGAGTAATCGGGGTCATCTATTGGTCGGCCAGCATCTGACAATCCCCGAAACAGCCGTGGTAGTCTCATCGCAGATCGAGGTCGATGTGCAGGGATACTGTTCGATGTCTAATCGCTCTCCCTCCGTGTGGTTGCGGCTTTACACGGCCGACGACTGGAGGAGGTTCGACGCCTCTCTACCGACCGGCGAGATGGTCTGGCTGGATGACATCCCGACCTTCTGGAGTAGGTATGTGTATGGCGGTGTAGGAGAGGACTACCCGACGTGGACGGAGTTCACTCTTGGGGCAAGTGATGCCGCCGATCTGTCGGTTGTACTCAACAACCGCAAGGGCGAGGATCTAGTTCTTGCAACTGTGTTTTCAATGGGCCACGCAAATGATGTGGAATGGGGTAGTATTGACAATTTTTCCGTCGAGATCAATACCCAGCCCATCCCCGAACCCTCCACCTTCATCCTGTTGACCATGAGTACCGTAGGTCTGCTAGCGTATGCCTGGCGGCGGAGGAAGTAATAGTCTGTCTTAACCCGAATTGTATTGGAGGTAAGAACGATGTTCAGGTTGACGAGTTGTTTGGTGGTGCTGGTGACCGTGCTTTGTGTCGGCCGACTCTCCGCCGCCACGCAGGAGCTAATTGTCAACGGCGATTTTGAGATCGGCAATACAGGATTCACGAGCGAATACGTACATCGAGATTGCGAGATTACCACGCCGGGCTGGTACTCTATGACATCAAACCCGAGAGATTGTCATTCCCTTGCTGTCTCCATGGGAGACCACACCACTGGAGCCGGCTTGATGCTCGCTGCCAACGGAGAAAACGATAGCGGAAGCGACGTCGTCGTCTGGTCGCAGGATGTGAATGTTACGCCTCAGACCCCGTACGAGTTTTCTGCCTGGGTCTCGAATTGGCAACCTGCCGCGAAGTCTCCGCCCCAGATGGACTTCCTCTTCAACGGCGTTTCAGTCGGCACGTTCAATGACGCGACTACCCCCGCGGCTTGGAGGCAGTTTACGACAACGTGGAACTCAGTAGATAGCACTTCGGTCACGATTGAAATCATTG
The DNA here is from genome assembly GCA_013202865.1 of Candidatus Nealsoniibacteriota bacterium. GTDB lineage: Bacteria > Planctomycetota > Planctomycetia > Pirellulales > Thermoguttaceae > JABMRB01. The sequence continues at coordinate 13,680 of JABMRB010001448.1, forward strand.
ACCGGAACATTGCATCGAGCGGAAACGACTTTGCGTTGGATGATATCAGCTTCAACGCAATCCCCGAGCCTTCCACCCTCATCCTGTTGACCATGGGTGCTGCCGGCCTGCTGGCGTATGCCCGGCGGCGGAGGAAGTAATAGTCCGTCTTAATTCGAATCGTATTGGAGGCAAGAGCCATGTTCCGATCGACAAGTTGTCTGGCGGTGTTGTTGGCGACGACGGTCTGTTCGGCAGCACAGGTAGACGTTCTCACGTACTTCTCAGAAAACTCCGCCGCACTTTACGATTTTAATACGATCACGGGAACGTCGACGCTGCGAACCTTCGTTGAACCTTTCATCGATCGTGATGCCCTGTTCTCGTTGGATACTCGCCCGTCGGACGAGGAGTTATTCGGTGTATTGGGTTTCGGTGGCCCGGGTGACGGGTTGTATACGATCGACCCAAACACGGGCAATACTACGTTCATCGGCGCCCCGGGTGCGGATCACTATTACACCGACATCACGTTTCAACGCACATCGGGAATTCTCTATGGGGGCGCCTACAAAACCCCGGGCATAAGCCGCCACCTCGTCGAGATCGACCCGGCCGATGGAAGCTTCGTGGAGATTGGCGAGCTGCCATTTACCGGAACAGGCTCCTTGGCCATGGCGTCTAACGATACGGGTGATCTTTATGCTTTGTTCAAAGCGAGCCAGTCAAACGTCACAACATTGTACAGCATCGACCCAACGGACGCTTCGGGGGCGGCGATCGGAACAAGTACAGCACTGTTCGGCGGCCAGGATGCCGTCTTCCTTGACGATCGACTGTTTGTAACCGACTATGCCCGACTCAGCGATCCGGCCGCCAATCTGGGAACGATGTTTGAAGTCGACGTCTCCAGTGGGGTTGCTACGGAAGTTGGACCGCTCAGCGGTGGACACATTGGCGGCGTGTTTGTCGGCGACCCGATCCCCGGGTCCTCGGTCACCTTCCAGCAGGGCGTGGCCGGCTATAGCGGAACGGTCGATACATTCCTCCAAGAGAATCTGCCTTCTGTGGACAACTCGCTTGCCGCAGAGTTGGGCGTGGATAGCGACGATCCGGCAGGGTCCGACCTCGATTCGCAAGTCCTGCTGCGGTTTGACGATGTCTTCGGCGACGGGCCGGGACAGATTCCCACCGGCCCGGGCGTGACCATCACTTCGGCCGAGCTCCAACTAACGGCCACCAATGCCGGCGATGGCGGCGCATTGCATCGCATGTTGCGGCCGTTCAGCGACAGCGACACCTGGGCCCTGCTTGGCAACGGCGTCCAGGCTGACGGCATCGAGGCCCTGTCGGCGGCCGACCATATCGCCGGTGAGAACGACGGTGTGCCCGGCGGTCTCTCTTCCTTCAACGTGACGGCCAGCCTACGGGCCTGGCATGCCGTGGCCGAGTCGAACCACGGCTGGGCGTTCTTGCCCGTCGGCGACGATGGTTGGGATTTCTACTCGGCCGAGGGCGCCACACCGCCGCGGCTAGTCGTCAACTACGTGCCGGAGCCGGGCACGCTGCCGATGCTGCTGGGCGGTCTGGCCGGTTTGGCGGCGTATGGCTGGCGGCGGAGACGGCGAGGTAAATTGGTGGTTACTGTGCGCCTTAACCCAATTTGTATTGGAGGCAAGAATGATGTTCAGATTTGCGAGTTGTTTGGCTGCGGCGGTGATGTTGTTGATGGGCTCGGCACAGGCCGTAGAGATTGAGACCGTGCCGGTCGGCGACCTGGGTAACGCCGACGACGTGCACGGCGCCGGCTACGGCGGTGTAGACTACGCGTATCGCATCGGCAAGTACGAGGTGACTGCCGGGCAGTACGTCGAGTTCCTCAACGCAGTGGCCGGCGGTGTTGATACGTACGGGCTGTACGTCGAGGGCATGGCGATCCCCTACTGGGGGAGCGACATCACGCGCAACGGCGACGGGACCCTCAGCGACCCTTACACTTATTCCGTGCCACCGGCGGCCGTCGATCGGCCGGTGAACTTTGTTTCGTGGGGCGACACGGCGAGATTTGCCAACTGGATGCACAACGGCCAGCCGACCGGAGCACAGGACTCGTCCACCACCGAAGACGGTTCCTACTATCTCAACGGCGCGACCGACACCGCGGCCCTCTGGGCCGTGACGCGCAAACCGGGCGCGACCTGGGTCATCCCCAGCGAGGACGAGTGGTACAAGGCGGCGTACTACGACCCCCAAAAGCCGGGAGGCCCGGGGTACTGGTTCTTCCCGACGCGCAGCGACATTCAGCCGGGGCGGGATCTGGCCGACGTCTCGGGCAACAACGCCAACTATGGCGGCGACCCGCGCCCCATCGATGCGCCGTACAGCCAGACGATCGTCGGCCAGTTCCTCAACTCCGAGAGTCCCTATGGCACGTTCGATCAGGGCGGGAACGAGTGGGAATGGAATGAAGCGGTGATCGGCGATTCGCAGCGCGGCCGGCGGGGCGGCTCGTACAACTGGGAATACAAGACCCTGCAAGCGTCGGCCCGCTTCTACGCCGACCCGGCGGGCCCGAGCCAGAGCTTCGGGATGCGAGTTGGACTCGTCCCTGAGCCGAGTACCGTCGTGTTGTTGGGCATGGGGGCGGTTGGTCTGCTGGCGTATGGCTGGCGAAGACGCAAGAGAATCTAAATATTCACCGCGGTAGCATTACTCCAATTGGGAGGTAGTATCATGTTTCGTTTCACAGCGTTCTTGGTCTTGCTGGTTGCGTTGGCTGTTGGCCTGGCAAACCCGGCCCCGGCCGGCGCGGCCCCCACCACCATCTACACGTTCTACGGGGAGAGCCCGAATGACTTGTTCGGCATCTCGGTCAGCGGCGCAGGCGACGTCAATGGCGACGGCCGGTCCGACCTGATCGTGGGAGCGGCCCTGGACGACAACAACGGCAGCAGGTCCGGCAGCGCGCGGGTCCTCTCGGGCATGGACGGCTCCACGCTCTACGAGTTCAACGGAGAAAGCGCGGCGGACTTTTTCGGCCTCTCGGTGAGCGGCGCAGGCGACGTCAACGGCGACGGCCGGGCCGACCTGATCGTCGGAGCGTACGCGAACGACAACAACGGCCAAAGCTCCGGCAGCGCGCGGGTCCTCTCGGGCATGGACGGGTCCACACTCTACACGTTCAACGGGAACAGCGATTTTGCCTGGTTCGGCATCGCAGTCAGCGGCGCAGGCGACGTCAACGGCGACGGCCGGGCCGACCTGATCGTCGGAGCACCCGCCGACCCGAACAATGGCACAATCTCCGGAAGCGCGCGGGTCTTCTCGGGCAGCGACGGCTCCACGCTCTACACGTTCAACGGCGACAAACAGGGTGACGATTTCGGCAACTCGGTGAGCGGCGCAGGCGACGTCAACGGTGACGGCCGGGCCTACCTCATTGTCGGTGCGGTTCGGGATACGAGCAACGGCTCCTTCTCCGGCAGCGCGCGGGTCCTCTCTGGCATGGACGGCTCCACGCTCTACACGTTCTACGGCGACAACGAGAAGGACGAGCTCGGCAAGTCGGTCAGCGGCGCGGGCGACGTCAACGGCGACGGCTTCGCCGACCTGATCATCGGAATACCCGACCCCTGGTCCAACACTGAGGGCCCCGGCAGCG
>JABMRB010001449.1 GCA_013202865.1 Candidatus Nealsoniibacteriota bacterium
CTGCCAGGCGGAGCCTGGGGACGAGAGCGAACTGGCCCAGTTTTTCTGCTGGAAATCAGCCGCGCAATACGATACATTTGTCCTTATGCTGCGCCGGCAGCGAGGGACGCTGTGCGGCCGTGGAAAAGGGGGTCAGGCACCGAGCCGGCGACGTCTTCCTATGGGTTGGACTTATGCGGCGGCTCGGAGCCAGTCCCCCTTTTCCACTACGCGTCGATGAATGTTGCCTTTTGATACCCCCAAATTCCGAAAAAGTGTGCAACATTACTGCAAACCGTGACCACAGAACCACTTACAACAATCGAGTGCATCACGAATGTACACCATCTCAACCCGCCGTCAAGAGAGCGAAATCCGTCGCAAGTCGTGTGCTGCCAAGACGTTATGCGACGGGGCAACCGGCTTTCGGGAAGGTCGCGCAGGCTGGGGGCGGTGAAAAATTCGTTTCGGCCGCCTACCGCCGCCGGCCCGGCGCGACGCAACCCGTTGCCGTGCAAGTGCTTCCGGCCGATGACCGTCGCCAGACGGACGTCAATTGTTTCCCCCGACGCCGCATCCGAGAAAAAACGAGGCAATAATAGACGACCTTTACCCGACCCCCCGATTCAGGGTAAACTGGAAGAGAGGTGGGAAACGAGCCAACAGATCCGGGAGATGTTCCGATGTGTGGTCAAATCGCGTTCTTAGCGGTCGTGCTGGGTGGGATCGAGACGGGCTGGCAGCCGTTGCCCGAGGGCGGGGTGCAATACCTGATCCAGATCGATCGCGAGCTGCTCGAGAGCCGTGAACTGGGCCAGTCGCTCGAAAGCTACGTGCCGCCGCATGTACACGACGTCCGCGCCGTGCGGATCACCATGGGCACCGGCCCGCTGCCGCGAGAGCTGCCGGTAGTGGCAAGCGCCGAGCCGGTCGACAAAGCGCCGATCGCGCCGCCAGGGGACCAGGTCTGGAGCCCGACACTGCCCGATCCGCAGCCCGATCCGCCGGCCCCGACCACCGATCCCCTGCCGGCCCCGGCAGCCGATCCCCTGCCGGCCCCGGACCCCTTTGCCGGATATCGGTCGGGTGACGGTGGTGGACAAGTCGGATGAAATATCGGACTTACGAAAAGAGGTGAAGAGGCTGAAGGGACGACCCGGTCCCAACGCTCCGGAGACGGTGTATGCGAAGTGCCGACTGGCTGATCTGCTGTATCAAGCGAACGAACTGGATGAATCGCAAAAGCTCTATCGCGAGGTTCTGCACAATTGGCGGACCCAGCGGGCAGACGATCGGCTGCTGCTCGCCGACGTTACCGGGCACCTGGCATCCGTGCTCTCAAGACTTGGCCGGTACGACGAGGCGCTGGCCCATCACCAAGAGGTGATCGATCTGCTCGACGGCTATTCCTCTGGTCCGTCTGATCCGACGGCCCTGCAGGCCGCGACTCTTATGGCCGTTGCGATGCTCGACGTCCGGCCGGCGTTTCCCGTGGCGAGTTTCAATGTCTGGTACGGTCTGGCGAGAGCACTTGCAGCCCAGCCCGAATCGACCGGTGCCGTCGAAGCCACCCTACGTGCGCTGGCGGTGATCGAACGCGCCGGGGCGGCAACGACCGGCGGTGAGCAACATCGCGACCGCTTCCATGCCGCGTTCGGATGCGCCTACGATCTGTTGGTCGGCCTGTCGGTGGCAGCCGGCGAAGAAGACTCCCGGACCGCGTTGTTCTACGCGGAGAAGAATCGCAACCGGACGCTGATCCACCTGTTGCAGCTTTCCGGTATCGACTTGTGGGTCACGCTGCCGGAACCCGTTCGAGAGCGGCTCGTTGCGTGCAAGGACGCGCTGATTCAACGTCAAACACAACTGACGAGCGAGATCTTGGCGGACCGCAACGTATACGACAACGTCATCGAGCTGAAATCCGTTGAACGGTCGCGGCTGATGCTTCAGAATGAGTTCCATGACGCGAGTCCCTTACTCCGGCGGCTGCTTGGGAAATCGATGGCCCCAGGCCAGTTTCAAGCCTCCCTCGCGAGCCTTCACGCGGACTTTGCCGGTAGCGGCACCACGCTTCTGTACTACTACCTGGGCAACACGCAGAGCTATCTGTTTGTTTTGTCGGCCAACGGCCAGATGCTCTGTCGAAAGTTGGCGATCTCGGCGGAGAGCGCACCCGAGGTGACCGTTAACCACGAGTCGCACCCGATCCCGTTCACTCGCCCGTTGGCCGATCAAATGGTGCAGAGGTACGTCGCGCATATTCGCCGCCAGAAGGGCAAGGAGGTGCGGTTCGGCAGCCCGGTGTCGATGAAGGACTTGATCGACGGTCCGGCATCGATCACGGTCGGTTCGTCAGTGGTGACGCTCAAGCCGTTCAAGGTAGACGAGGCGTATACCCTAACCGACGTGCTGCTGCCTCGGGACATCCGCGGCTTGATCGCCGACAGCAAACGGGTCATCATCGTCCCTGGCGGGGCGCTGCACCACCTGCCGTTTCAAGCGTTGCCGGTCCGGAACCGTTCGGCGGGCGAAGCCTTCGATTCGCCGACCGGTTGGTAGGCAATCGGCACACGTCGGCGGCCGGCTCGCAAGAGGGCACGCCGTGGAGGACACAACCATGAGCTGCGTCGAGGTTATCATGTGCGACAAAGAGACGGGCTTTGGTTTCCAGCGAGCCGGTGACGATCAACTGCTGGCCGCCTATCGCAACGGCGATGGAGATGCGGCAACCGAACTGTTCTCGCGGTACTATGCCCGGTTGCTCGGACTCGCCCGCAAGGAAATGGGGCACATGCTCCGCAGCGTGGAGGAGTCGATCGACATCGCCCAGTCGGTGTTCAAGAGCATCTTCAAACGAGCGCGTACGCACCAAATCGACGTCCCCCCCGACAAGAGCCTCTGGCCGCTGCTGGCAACCATTACGGTCAACAGGATTCGCGATCACAGGAGGTACTGGATGGCGATGTGCCGAGATTTGGGGCTCGCAGTACCGCTGGAAGACTGGGATCCATTGGAGACCGGCCCGGGGGACGCGGATTTTCTGGCGGCCAAGGAACTCAAGGATCAAATCATATTTGCGTCGGATAGTCCTCGGTGGCAGGAGGCTATCGAGTTGCTGTTCGGCGACGTACCGATCAAAGAAATCGCCGGGCGTCTGGGGATCTGCAGAAGAACGGTCAGCAGGATTCGCAAGGACGCCGCCCAGATCCTCGAACGAATCCTGGCGGCGCCGTGATATGAAGCATACCCTGAAGGTCGTCTCCGGCGACACGATCCTGCAAGAACACGAACTCACGAAGCGCCAAGTGGTTATCGGGCGCGATCCGGCATCTGACGTCGTGACCGATCATCCCGCGATCAGCCGGCGACACGCGCAATTGACGCTGGTCGACGGCGGATACATCCTCGAAGATCTTCACAGCAAGGCCGGCGTTGTGATTGACGGCATGAAGATCACTCACCCCGTTCCGCTGAACCATGGAGATCGATTCGAGATCTGCCAACAGATGTTCGTATACCACTGCCCGTCACTGATTGCGAGCGAGAGAGAGGGCGAGAGCGAGTCGACTCTTCTTGGCAGCATCGCCGCGGTCGCAAGTACAGACTCCATGTCCGAAGTGGACGCCGACGGCAAACTGCGGGCAATGCTTCGGATTGCGCAGGCGCTCGGACGCACTCTCGACCTCGAACTCTTGCTGTCCAAGATGCTCGACGGCCTGTTCGACGTTTTCCTCCAAGCCGACCGGGCGCTGATCCTGCTGTGTGACGGTGATCGCCTGGTCCCGAAAGCCGCCAAGAACCGCAGCGGCATCTCGGCGATTGCGAGCAAAACGACGACGTTTCACTGGTCGTGTTTCGTCGAGCCTTAACATGAAAGACGAAACAATGAACGCTTCTCACCATGACTCGAACGGTAAACTGTATCAGTGTTTGTCCTGCGGGAACGAACTAGCCATCGACCCGGCACTGGTGTCGGGAGATGTTCCCTGCCCCCACTGCAACCAGCTTCTCTGGTTCCTGAAGAGATCGGTCGACGAGACCGTCGTCCTTGCTTGCCTGCCGGGAGATATTGCCAGTACCGAATGCGTCGAACGAATAGAGGAAGTGGTTTCCGCAATGGGTGATGCATCCTGTCTGATTCTGAATCTCGGCCACATGCGGGTCGTAGTGAGCCTGTTTCTGAGTATGCTGGTCGAATTGGACAAAAAGTCGCGATTTGCCGGCCGAGCGGTGAAACTGTGCGGGTTGTCCGTAGACGTTGCCAAGGTCTTCGCGATCACGAAGCTGGACGCGAAGCTCAGCATCTATAAGGTTCATCCGGAACTTGCGTATGTTAGGACGCCACAAAGAAGTACGGGTTCCTCTCCTCTGTTCAAACGGGTATATAAAGGCTGATTTTCTCCGGCAATTCGCACGGCCGGAATAGAGAAGAGGAACCCGTACTTCGTGGAATCATGGGCAACATACGCTTCAGCCGGATGAACCATTAGTACCTGGTTTTTCCACGAGAGCCAGTCATTTCTCTGCAAAGTGTGCCGACGATTCTTCTCAAGTTCCTGCAGGTCTTTTGGGAAGGCACCAATCAAAACAACAAAACTCCGCCACTTCGATAACTGCGGAAGCAACTCGCAGAGCGTGTTGAGATCGGGGTGCGATGCGCTCGGGGCTTGGTAGTCCACCAATAGGTCCACATCTGCCATCTCCAGTCTCAGTCGGGTCAACAGTGCTTCCAGTTTGTTCGCAAGCTTTGGATGCGACGCTTCGCGCGCAGTTATCCGAAAACACGCGCCAGTCTTATCTTCTTCAACAATCGACGAGACTGCTCTCAGATAGTCCCTGGGCCGGCCAAGTCTAGTAACGGGAACCAAGTGTGATCGATCCGGGAACAGCGGAAGAAGATTGCGGGTCTCTTGCGTAAGCACTTCAAGAAGATGACAACCGCTTGGATCTTGAACTCCAGCATTGACCACATGATCAACGTCAACAAAGAGCGGCGAAGATCCCCAACACTTCTCGATGTCCATGGCTATCGTGCGCAGCACCGTGCGGACAGGAAGACTCTTTCCATCATCTTTCGATTGGAAAGCAGGTGGAATAATCTCGACCAGGGGCGTGACTCTCGATTTGTCTTTTTCGTACAGCCACTGCAGCGCCCCCTTTTCAGCCGCCTTCCAGCGGAGCACCGGTACGTAATAAGTATCATCTAACATTCCTGTCACCCACTCCATTTAACTTCAGGAAAAAGCCTTCGTACTTGTCTATGCCCAACGAGTTGATTGAGGATTCGATAGTTGTTGGAATCGTGCCGCATGCGTCCTGCAACAATGGCACGGTGGATACGCAGTTCTTTCGCTAGGTGTTCGGCCGCTTCCGGCGCCCGATAACTCTTGGCTGAGCTTTTCTGCCAAACGTCATTCGGGATCAATGCTTCACCAGCTAGTTCGTCTGCCTCTTCTTCCCTGGCATTGCCTTGATCCTCAACATCCAGATCGTCGAAGAAACAGACGCCAGCGTCCAAATGGCATGCGATGTGCGCCAGCTCATGCATCAAGCAATACCAGAAGTTGTCAATTCGATCGTGCCGTATCGTCAATCCAATGATCGGTCGCTCCACTTCCACCAAGATCGCGGCGCCATCGAGATAGGTGCGAGGCAAATGCGGTTCAATGATCAGTGGAATACCGTGTCTTCTAAGATACTCCTGCGCCAACAACGGACCGCTCTTCGACCAACTTAGCCTTGCCACTTCCTGCATGAAATCAAGATTGACGGTTCCACTCTCGAACGGGACGGGAGGCGGATCCTCCTTCGCCCGGATCGCAACACGCGCACTCCATGCGTCTAGAGCGTAGTCATCCATTGACCGCGCACTCCGCACATGCTTGGTCTTGCGGAACATCGCGACAGCGGGCTTTGACTTGCCGAGCTTCGCGTACAAATCGCGAACAATTTCTTCAGCCCCCTCCCGTACGTTCCTCACTTGCGTGGTTACCCACCCTCGTGCCACTATCTCACGAACGGGAAACCGGCTCCAATCAATTCCACTCTCCTCCAGAACCGATGGATCGCGTTCTTGGAGCAAAGCACTAGCCGGGATACCCAGATTGCGGTGCAGCGATCGGATCATCGAGAGCGTCAGCGAACGCTTTCCCGAGAGTACCTCCGAAACTTTGCTGCGACTGCCGACGAACGGGATTAGATCACGCTGCGTCAACTTCTGCTGCTCCATGCGGAACTTGATGGCCTCTATTGGGTCAGGAAGCGATGAAGGAAAACTCTTCGACTCGTATTTCTCGACCAAGAGAGACAGAACTTCCAACTCATCGGCTTCCGGCGTGCCTCGATCGGGATCACGATCAATCAGAGCCTCAATGGCAGCGAGGGCAACGTCGTAATCTGATTCGGTCTTAATAAC
>JABMRB010001450.1 GCA_013202865.1 Candidatus Nealsoniibacteriota bacterium
AAGTGTCGGGGCCACCCGTTCCTATCCCCAATCCCCAGCCCCCAATCCCCAATCCCCTCAAACATGCGGCTGAACCTCTTCCTCCCCGCCCGACGCCGATCCGAACGTGGTCCTGTCCGCCGCGCTCTGCGACTCATCGCGCCAACATGGCTGGCCTCGCCGATTCGTCGCGTGATCCAACTGGCGTGCTTCGTGGCGTTTGTCTGGCTGTTCTGCTACGTCTGCTGGCCGTACACCGCCCGGCCGACCCGGGCTTGGCACGATTGGCTGCCGGTAGAAGTCGACGCGGAGACCGGCCAGGTCGTCGTCGCCACCGAATCGCCACAGCCGGAGCCGATCGCCGAAGGCATGGTGCTGTTCGTCGTCGATCGTAGCGACGAGCAAGACCGTGGGGCAACCGCGTTTGAGATCATCGCCGGCGGTGAAAACGAACTGACCATCGAACCGGCCAAGCCGCTCTCCGACGCCGATCGCGACTGGCTGGAGGCGAGTTTCGGACCCTGGTCGCTCTACGAAACCGACCCGGCCGACTGGCCGTCGCACTACGCCGACGAACTGACCGCCAAGGAGACCGTCGCCGCCGAAGCGTTCCTGGCGATCGATCCGCTGGTGAGCATTTCCACGGCATTGGCCGGCAAGACCTTCGTCTGGTCGCTGGGCGTCGCGGCCGGTGTGTTGGCCGTCTGCCTGCTGATCCCCCGCGGGTTCTGCGGCTACGTTTGTCCGCTGGGTACGCTCGTCGACCTGTTCGATTGGGCCGTCGGCCGGTGGGTACGACGATTGCACCTGACCGCGCGCGGGCGCTGGGTGAACCTGAAATACCACCTGCTGGCCGCCACGCTTTCTGCGGCACTCTGCGGCGTGCTGATCTCCGGCTACGTGGCGGCCATCCCCGTGGTCACCCGCGGCATGGCGTTTCTGATTACACCGCTGCAAACGGCCGGCGAGCGCGATTGGTATCAGGTGCCGTCGCACACCCTCGGGCAATGGGTCTCGATCGGCCTGCTGCTGCTGATTCCATGCCTGGGGCTGTTGCGCCCGCGGTTCTGGTGCCGGTATCTGTGCCCGTCGGGGGCCGTCTTCTCGCTGGCCAACCTGTTGCGGCTGACCGATCGGAAGGTTCAATCGCAATGCACGGGGTGCAGCCGCTGCGTGAAGGTCTGCCCGTTCGATGCGATCGAAGACGACTTCACCACGCGAGGCACCGATTGCACGTTCTGCCAGACCTGCGGCGGGGCGTGTCCGGTCCGCGCGATCCAGTTCGTGCCCCGATGGAGCAAGATCGATCTGAAACCACCCGAGCCGTCGCCCGACGAAGCAGCGGAACCCGAGCGGCGGCGGTTCCTTGCCGCGACGATCGGTGTGGCGGTCGGGTGTCTCGGCGGCGCGGCCGCCGCGGGCGCGGTTCGCCTCACGGGACCGCGCGACGGCGACGTGTTCCCCCCGGTCCGTCCGCCCGGCAGCGTAGCCGAGCCGCTGTTCTTGCAGATGTGCATCCGCTGCGGCGAGTGTTACCAGGCCTGCCCGAACGACGCGATCCAACCGCTGGGACTGCGTCTCGGGCTCGACGGTCTCTGGACGCCCGAGCTGGTGCCCGACTGGTCAGGCTGCGAACCGAGCTGTAGCAACTGCGGGCGGGTCTGCCCGACCGGGGCCATCCGTGCGTTGCCGCTGAAGGAGAAACGCGTGGCGCGGATCGGCCTGGCCGTGGTCAACGAGAAGACTTGTCTGCCTTACGCCGGGGTCGAGAAGTGCCAACTCTGCAAGGACGAGTGCGACACGGCCGGCTATCGGGCGATCCGCTTCCAGCCGGTCGGCACCGAGGTGGACGAGTTCGGCGTCCCGATCGAGGGCACCGCCATGCTGGCCCCGGTCGTCTCGCCCGAGCGGTGCGTCGGTTGCGGGCTATGCCAGACGCGATGCCGAGCGATCAACGTCGTCGAGAAGGGCCTGCTCAGCGACACCGCGATCCGCATCGTTGCCGGCGGCGAGAAGGAAGACCGAATGACCGACGGGTGGTACACCGATCTGCGGGATCAGGAGGATGACGAGCGCCGCGATCAACAGGAGCAACTCATCGAGCAGACCGGCGGCCCGGGCGGATATATGCCCAAGGATCTATAGTGGTTTGCTGCATGGACGCAGTTTGCGATCCCCGGACCATCGATGGTAAAATAGAGGCGAGCCGCGGGGCTTGCCCCCGCGCCGGTCCGCCGGTTTCCAGCCACCCCAATTGCAGCAGTTGTTTTTCGGCCGCCCCTTACAAGTCGCTGATCTTCCACTGGCCGTCGATTTTCTTGAATGCGATTGCTTTCTTGGTCTCGCTGCCTTCGCGAGTTTCCACACACGTGGCCGTTGTGGTGTCGCCATCAGTTTTCAGATCGGTTAGCTTGGCGTCGTCTACGATGACCTTTTCCTCCGACGAGCCGGCCGTGTCCACCGTCACGGAAAAGAATTCGGCGATGAACGCGTCGCGGTCTTTGATCGGCTCCACCAGTTTTTGCAGTCCCTTCTTCCTATCCTCCGGATTGGTGGCGAGGTCGCGGAGGATCTTTGCCGTGCTTTCCTGCGTCAATCCGTGCTTTTCAATCACTGCCGTGGCTTTCGCCGCATCGGCCTTGGCCTCTTCCGTCCCTTCAAGTTGAGCCGTCAATGGCGCGAGGCTTCCGGCCAGAACGAGTCCGGCCGCCTGATCGTCCCTGCACTCGGGCGTCAAGCAACCGCAGAAGGTCTTGTAGTCCTTGTCGGTCATGGCCTTCTTGGCCGTCTCGAACGTTGCCTCCGGCGTCGCGTACGGCGAACTGCCGCAACCGACGCTGAAACACACGAGCAGGCCCAACGACAACAGAATCGCGCCTCGACAGGCAAATCGCATCATAATTCTCCAAGAAAGTAGTGACAATGGGTGGGCAGCGCGGTTACACTACCAGATCGTCGCCGGCCGGACAATCGCAGATGGGGCATCCGGAGCATGGACGCAGTTTGCAGTCCGCCGACCATCGATGGTAAAATAAAGGCGAGCCGCGGGGCTTGCCCCCGCGCCGATCCGCCGGTCTTCAGCGGTTCCCGCGGCTCCCAGCGAGTTCCACTGCCCGGCGCGGGGGTAAACCCCGCGGCTCGCTCGCTACCTGATTACCTCTTGTGAATAAGGACTGCTGCCGTGTCGACTACGCAACCACCTGATGGCCGGATGGCTAAATGGATTCTTCTGCTGACGTTGTTCCTTGTGCTGGCCGCGAAGCTGGCTGCCGGGGCCCAGGGCGATGAAAAACCGACCACCGCTGAACTCTACGCCACCGCCAAGGCCGCCTCGGTCGAGGTGCTCGTTGACGGACACCTAGGCCCATTTTCCGCACCCTTGGATGCGTTGCAAGTCAGACCCGGCTGGTGGGGCTTGATTATGGGGCGCGAGG
>JABMRB010001451.1 GCA_013202865.1 Candidatus Nealsoniibacteriota bacterium
ATGAAAGCGGGAATTCACCCCTCGTCAGTTCGCAGACCGTTGGGGCCGACAACCGTTCTTTCCAGCAGGGATTGACGACATGCGACCACGGGCATTGAACTTCCCGGTTATCTGCCGAGTGACGGCAGGGGCCGCGATCTTTGTTGTCGCCTGTTCGCTCGCGGCGTGGTGGCAGTGGCAACGCCCCAGTGGCGACGAGGCGGGGCTTTGGTACGGCATCGTTCCCCCCTTCGCGGCCATCATCTTAGCCTTCGTTACGCGGCGAGTCCTGTTCAGCCTCGGGTTCGCGATCTTCCTCGGCGGCCTCCTTCTTCATGTGCCTGGAAATCCTGCCGGCATCAGCGCTTGGGGATCCGGATTGTGCGCCGCAGGCATGTTTGTCTTCGATGCGGTCATGACACCTGACAATCTTCATATTCTCATATTCGTCCCTCTCATGTTCGCCATGGTTCTCGTGATTGCCGAAACCGGTGGGTTCAATGGAATACTGGTCTATATTTCCAAAGTCGTCAAAGGGCGGAAGTCGGCTCAGTTTGCCACCGCCTCGGCGGGAACGGTCTACTTTTTTGATGACTACTCCAATGCCATGGTGGTTGGTTCAGCCATGCGTCCTTTGACGGACCGTTTTCGAATCAGCCGTGAGAAACTCGCTTTCCTCGTCGACTCCACCAGCGCCCCCATCGCTAGCCTCGCATTGATTAGCACCTGGATCATGGCTGAAGTCGGGTTCTTTAACACGTCCGCGTTGAAGATGGGGATCGCGAATTCAGGCTACTCGATCTTCCTCGATGTCCTGCAATATCGATTCTATTGCATCTTTATTCTCTCCTTAGTCTTCCTCCATATTATATTAGGCCGTGATTTCGGTCCCATGAAGGCAGCCGAGCAAAGGGCTCTGAAGGAGGAGCCTCGCCAAAAAAGCGATGAAACCGACACCGCCACGACTTGTTCATTTTGGGTCGCATTGATACCGCTGACGGGTCTACTCCTCTTCCATTTCGCCGGCATGTGGTATGACGGGGGCGGTCTGCAGAAGTTGCGCGAAGGAGCCTCGCCCAGCAATTGGTCCTATTGGCGTGAGGTGATCGGCAGTGCCGAACACACCATCCTTATTTTTGACTTCGCAGCGTTGTTTGGTCTCTGCCTGGCAATCTTCAGTGCGCGCTTTCTGGCGCATTTCCCACTGAAGAGAACGCTCGACTGCCTTTGGCTGGGCCTTGCAAAGAGTGTCGTGCCTTGTCTGATATTGACCTTCGCATGGTCACTGAAGAACTGTTCCGATGCCCTGCGCACCGATGACTTCCTGGTTGCCCTGTTGGTGGAAAACGTCTCTCTCGTTTTCCTGCCTGCTTTGGTTTTTCTGGTAGCCTGTCTGACCTCATTTACTACGGGGACAAGTTGGGGAACGATGTCGATCCTTATCCCAATCGCTGGACCCGTCGCGTTCCAACTCGAAGAGGGAACCTACGGACTCATCACCATGATGAGCCTCGGCGCAGTTCTCGATGGAGCCATCTTCGGGGACCACTGCTCTCCGATCTCCGACACCACCATTCTGAGTTCGAGTGCCTCGCAGTGTGATCTCATGCAACACGTTCGCACGCAGATGCCGTACAGCATCCTCGGTGCGTCCGTCGCGCTTCTGTGTGGCTACCTGCCCATCGCGGCTGGCCGCGGCTGGTTCGCAAGCTTCGCACTCGGGATACTTGCCCTCGTGGCAATCTTCTTCTTTCTAGGGTCACGAACCGAGACCCCACTTAAGGAATCCTCCTAAACCGAACTTGGAGCCGATTCTCGGCACCTCACTTGCCCATGGTTACTTGGCAACTGTCTATTGTCGACTACGTCCGGCGCGGCGGGTTACTTGCGTTTCTTGCTCATGCAAACCTCCTCCGTTGGGTTTAACGCTACCCCAAGCCACGGAGAATTCCAGTTGCAGGGGACTCAAGACAAGTCGACCACAAGCCCCTCGCAACACGCGCACGCCCCCCCTGCGAGGCCGTAAGGGCCGCAAATCTACGCCGACTCTTACGAACTTTCGCGATTCTTGCGGCAGATCCTTGGCTGTCTCGTCGGCTTATGGGATAATCGTGGCTAGTTGGGGCGATCAAAACCGCAGTCAGTTATCAAATGAGGAGTTTTTCGTGAGTGAACCGGCCACATTAGGGTATTTCGTTAACGGCAAGAGTGAGCTATCTACCACCGAAAAGTATTACGATATCACCGACCCGAACACGGGCGAAGTGATCGCCAAGTCGCCCTGCTGCACGGTCGATGAAGTGAACCGCGCCGTAGAATCTGCCCAGAACGCTTTTCCTGCCTGGAGAGATACGCCTGTCATGGCACGGGTTCAGGTCATGTACCGATTCAAGCGGATTCTGGAAGAGAATATCGATGCCCTGACGATGTCGGTGTGCCGCGAAAACGGCAAGGTCTGGGGGGAAGCCCGAGGCGACGTGCGAAAGGCCTTGGAGGTTGTCGAGTTGGCCTGCGGCGCGCCGTCATTGATGATGGGCAACTCGCTGATGGATACGTCGAGAAACTACGACACGGTGATGTATCGCGAATCTCTGGGGGTTTTTGCCGGGTTGGTCCCGTGGAATTTCCCCGCCATGATACCTTTCGGTTGGATGGTCCCGCTCTGTATCGCGACGGGCAACACGATGGTTCTGAAAGCATCGAGTACCACGCCGATGACCGCGTTGATGATCGTCGAGATGCTCCACGAAGCCGGATTGCCCGAGGGCGTGGTGAACGTGATGACGTGCAGTCGGCACGAGGCTGAACTCTTCCTCAAACATCCTGACGTGAAGGGAATAACTTTTGTCGGGTCCACGTCGGTGGGTAAGCATATCTATTCCACTGCGGCAGCGCATGGCAAGCGACTTCAGACGTTGTGTGAAGCAAAGAATCACTGCCTGGTGCTGGAAGATGCCCCCATCGAAAGGACTGCGGCGGGCATTGTGAACGCCACCTATGGATGTGCCGGTGAACGATGCATGGCGCTGCCGGTGGTGGTGGTGCAGGAGTCGATCGCCGACAAGCTTGTGGCGGCCATCAAGAGAATGGCCGAACAGAGAGTGATTGGCCCCTCCTACGATAAGACCTCGGAGCTCGGGCCGGTGGTCACCGCGGAACACAAGAAGTTTGTGCTCGATTGGATCGAAAAAGGGATCGCAGAAGGAGCTACGCTGGTACTCGACGGGCGCAGTGCATCCGTGGACGGCTACGATGACGGCTATTGGATCGGGCCTACCATCTTCGACCACGTGACGCCGGAAATGTCCGTGGGTGATGAAGAAATCTTCGGACCGGTGACCTGCATCAAACGGGTGAAGGACTTTGAAGAAGGCATCCGGTTGATGAACGCAAACCGGTTTGCCAATGGGTCTGCGATCTATACTCAAAACGGGTATTTCAGCCGTGAATTCGCCCGCCGAACCGACGCCGGCATGGTGGGCATCAACGTAGGCATCCCGGTACCGGTCGGCCTGTTCCCCTTCTCGGGCCACAAGAACTCATTCTTCGGCGACCTCCACGTGATGGGGAGCGACGGCGTGCGGTTCTACACGGAAACGAAATGCGTTACGACCCACTGGTTCGACGAAGAAGAGATGAAACAGAAAAAGGTGGATACTTGGGACGGCACCATCGGAAAGATTTAGGTTCATCCGGTTCAGAACAACCAAACTTTTGTCGCACGTGCTTTGCTGCCAAGAGGTTACGTCTTTCGACGTCGTCCGATTACCGCCCCGCCCGATCGTCACGATTCGGATTCGGGGGCAAGATTCGGGATTCGATTCGCGATTCGGGGGCAACACTTGACACGTCATGCGGAGTTTGTCAAGAGTTGACCCCCATTCCCATTCCATTCCACAAGTACAAGGTGACCAGCGGCAACCCGAACTCGATGTCGAGCACGTTCGGCACGGGCCCCGGCGGATCGGGTGCCCCGGGCGGCGGCGGCCTGTCGATGGGCGGCGGACCGAAGATCATCACCCGGCAGCTCCAAAACCAGGCCGTGCTCGACGCACTGATCGAGATCACCGGCCACAACTTCAACTACAACCAACAAGCCTGGCAGCACTGGCACAGCCAGCAGCGTCAGCGGCCGATGTTGGATGCGCGGCGGGATTGAGGGGGGATTGGGGAGTGACGCTGTAACTTCTCCGCACCGTGCTGGAAATCCTGCAAATCCTTCTGCGGTGAGGGTTCAGAGGTCAGGGTTCAGGATTCAGCATTTTGCTTCCAGACATTGCCCCGAAGTCCGGAGCCCCAAGTTTTCGTCCCGGGCGGTGCAAAGGTTCTCCAGTTCAACCCGGCTTCGTCCCTATCGCTCTCGGATGCGGATGTTCCTCCAGTGGGTTTCGGCCCCTTCGCTCTGAAAGCCGATCGGGCCCTCAGTCAATTCACAGTCGCCGACCGTCGAGACGACGACGCCGTTGAGCTTGATGACCATGTCGCCGGCGTTGACCTCGATCTCGAGGTGGTTGAACTCGCCGACCGGCTTACGGGCTTTTGCCGATGCCTCGGCGTCGAACGTCCGCGTGCATTTCAAGCTGCGGGGGATGGGAAGGATCAATCCCAGTTGCCGGTTCATCCCCTGCACCTCGACGCTGCGCGGCCAGACGCCCAGCGCGTTCTTCTCGGCCACGTGGATGAGGCAACCGCTGTTGCCGGAGAACGCCGCATCGCTTTCGAGACCTTCCGGCCGTTTGAATGCCAGCTCGAACTGAAGCGTGTAGTTGCCGTAGGATTTCGGCGTGTAGATGTAGCCAGACGGCTTCCCGCTGCAAATCAGGACTCCGTCCTTGACGCTGAAGGTGCCCTCGTTTTGGGCGCCCTCCTTTCCGAGGTGGAATTTCCACCCGTCGAGGTCCTTGCCATTGAAGAGCGTGGTCCACCCCTGCTCGCCGTCTTCCTCCGCGTGCAGCAGAGGCGGCGCGGCGAGTGTGGCCGTGAGGATCAGCGGCAGTACGGACGTAACTCGGTGGAACGTGGTCATCGGTTTCTCCTTGAGGGGTTGTGGTGTTACATCGACGTCAACGGTTTCCGTTTGCCCGTGCATGCGTTGGTTATGCGAGGATTCTCACTCGATCGTACAAGAATTCTGGGGCCAAGTCGGCGCCGTTTGGCCGGAAAATGGTGTGCAATTCCGGGTGGACGGAGCATTGCCGGAACAGCGTTTGATCCTTGAGGGGCTCGAAAATCTCGCCGTACAGCTCATCCCTGAGATCGATATCGCCTTCGGTTCCGCCTGAGAACCGAAGATGAATCACGAAGTCCCGCACGGACCGCGCTAATTCAACTTTCGGGATCATGGTATTACTCCAATGGCGCAATCTTGTTTGCCGGCCGCCCGACCGGACAAGTCATTACCGAGCAACCATTTGACCGACCAAGTGACATTCGTGTTATTCGCTGGCGGCGGAATCACTCAATTCGGATTCCCGTTTCTGGTCTGATGCGGCGGCGTCAATAAGCGTGCCAATTGTTTCGTGCATCTGTTTTAGATGATGAATCGTAGGATCGGGTGACTTGCCGAGGACACGGCCGATCTCGACGTACAGATCGGCCAGTTGATCGTTCGTGATGCCGTATACGATGAGGACGTCGTTGCCGCCGCGATCGCGCAAGGTGAGATTCTGGCGATCGGAGTGAATGGGTGAATCCCAAAGGTCGAGTTTGTCAGCTTGGTGTGCTTTGATCTCGTGCGATTGATCGCGATCAAGTTTTGGTGTTGTCATGGATCGCTCCGTCGGTTGCGATGGCCGCGGCGGGTTGAGGTGCGGGAAGTTCTATCAAGTAGGAGCTTCATTTCCCCTCCGTCCAGAACTGATCGGGAAGTGGCGCATCGAAATCGTCACTGGTCTGGATGGTACCGGCGTGCAAGCCGGGGACACGGACTCCGGCGGGGAGCAAGTGGGTAACTGGCTTCTCGTTCTCGCTCAGCACGACGTGGACTCCGGTGGCAACACGCCGTACGAGATCCTTGAAGTGCGCCTGTGCGTCGTTGACATCAATGGTTTCGGTTTCCATGTGCATGTCCTCTCTAACAGGGTACGGATAACAGCAGAGAATCGGGGAACAGTAAAGCACCTGTCACACGCTCTCTTGACCGCTCAACGTCGGCCATCACTGTCGGCAATGGAGCGCGGCGGAATTCCCGTCCGTACGCACGGCATTGTTTGCTCAGTACCTTCTTCTCCCCCAAGCCTCCGGTCCACTCCGAGAGTTCCCATCAACTATACACGCTGCAGCCGAAGGGCTTCTGAAACGGTAGTCTCGCGTGAATGTAAAATCTCCCCAGTCACCTTCACGCACAAGGATTCCAAACTCAATCAACGAATCTCGCAATTTGACGGCCGCATTGAGCCTGTTGAATGTATCTGACGGAGATCCTGATGCTTTGGAGCCCTTGAGGACCCGAAAACGACCTGAATCATAGTAACCAGTCGCGTCCTTGTACCGTCGCACATCAACTGGTGCCGGTTTCTCTTCTGGCGGCCCATTGTCTTCAGGGACGGCGAACTCGTCTTCCGGTGAGGATTCCTCAACGTCCGGCTCATCTTCCGCAAACTGCATCTCTTCGTCTCGCACGAACTGATGAATCAGCCCGATAATCCTGCTAGCAGTCTGTTGGAGAATGACGCGTTCATCCGTCTTCGCCAGGAGAAACTGGTACTCATCGTATGCAAGTACAACCGTCTTAGGCTTACCGGATTCGTCGTAGTTAATCTCCAACGGCATGATCATTCTCCTTTCCGAGCAAACTCATTGTCCTACACAGGATCTCCTTTCCCTGGGGTATTGGCCCACAGGATGCAGGTAGCATAGCAGTGTAGTACGTGCGGAGTCAAGTAGTTGCGACGATTTTGATACGGCACTTTGGTGCCACCGCGCATCCAGCGTGGGGCGACGAGTTCCGGTTGCAGAAGATCTGGGGGCTCGCTGCTCGTTCCTCGCTGCTTGACCCCAGCCACCCCTAGTCCCCAGGCCCAAAGCCGCATAAATGCGGTACTACAAACGACCCAAACTACGTTTCCGGAAACAACCCCTTAGCCACCAGGTCGAGCTTCTCGGGATCGGATACGCGAATGCGGTTGTTCTGTACTTCTTCGACCAACCCCGCGTCAACCAACCGCCGCAACACCCGCGAGAGCGTTTCGCCGGTGAGGTTCAGGTGGCTGGCGACGTGGCGCTTTAGTCCGGGTAGTTCGATGGTGCCTTGGCGGTCGGGTTCGAGGGCTAAGAGGTAGCGGGCGAAGCGGCCGGCGGCGTCGCGCAATACGATGTCCTCGATCAGACCGACCAGGTGGCGAACCCAACGCGTCAGTCCGCCCATCAGGCCCAGGCATAGCTCGTGGTCTTCTTCCAGTGCCTTTCGGAAACCGTCCATCGGCAGCAAGGTGCAGGTGGTCGGCGCGATGGCTTCGGCGCCGGCCGGGCAGGGGAAGTTGCCGATTGCGGCCACTTCGGCGAAGGTCTGGCCGGGCGAGACGATGTGCAGCACGTGCTCCTTGCCGCCGGGGCCCGTCTTGAAGACGCGGACCAGCCCGCTGCCGAGCACGTAGACACCGGGGCACGGGTCGCCTTCGCGGAAGATGGCCTGGCCTTTTTGGAACTTGCGTAGTTGTGCGATCACGGCCAGCCGTTGGAATCCGCGGGGCTTGACTGCGGTGAACAACTTGCAGTCCTGCAAGATGTCAACCACGTTTTGCGACATGGTCGGCTCCCGTTCCCCGCACGCAAAGCTGAGGCTTCTCCATGGTGACGGTGGTTTCCGGCTCGATCGACTGGGTAACCCAAACGCTCGATCCGATCACCGAATCGTGGCCGATCACGGTCTCGCCGCCGAGGATCGTGGCGTTGGCGTAGATCACCACGTGGTCCTCGATCGTGGGATGCCGCTTGGTTCCGCGTACGAGGTTGCCGTCTTTGTCGGTGGGGAAGCTCAAGGCCCCGAGCGTGACGCCCTGATAGAGTTTGACCCAGTCGCCGATTTCAGTCGTTTCTCCGATGACTACGCCCGTGCCGTGGTCGATGAAGAAATAGTTGCCGATCTTGGCCCCGGGGTGGATGTCAATGCCGGTGCGGCCGTGGGCCCATTCGGTCATCATCCGGGGGATCAGCGGGACGCCCAGTTCGTGCATGGCGTGGGCGAGCCGATAGACGGTAATCGCTTCCAGGCCCGGGTAGCAGAAGATCACCTCGTCGAGCGATTTGCAGGCGGGATCACCGGCGTAGGCGGCCTCGACGTCCAGGGCGAGCGTTTCGCGCAGCTCGGGCAATTGTTCGAGGAAGGCGATGGCCTTGGCCTGGCCCAGCGTCTCGAAGTCCTGTCGCTGTTGCGGATCGCATTGGGTGTCTTTGCCGGCGCCGTGACACAGCGACCGCTCGATCTGTATGGTCAGCTTGTCGTGGAGCCGGTCGATCAAGTCGCCCACATGGTAGGAGACGTTCCCGGCGTGCAACCCGCTGCGGCGGCGATAGCCCGGGTAAAGGATCTCTTTGAGGTCCTCGGTTGCGGAAATAACCGCCTCGTGGTTCGGCAGCGGGCAGTGTCCAAGGTGGTTAATCGCACCCAGTTCGAAATAGGTGCTCACGATCCGGTCGGTCAGGTCCGGCAGGCTCTCTTTGAGTCGAAAATCGGTAGCCATGATGCGTGTCTCCGGTTGGCCCACGATTCGAGGCCGGGTTACGATTCCCCGGCGGAAACGGGCAAATAAGGTACGAGATCGGGAAGCGGGGAGAATGTGCGTCCGGTGCTAGACCGGACAACAACAGCCGCAGGGGAGGGACATGCAGGCGTGGTGGCTGGGCTTCATCGCTTCGGGCCCTTGTCGGTTTCTCGCATAGCCAATAGTATGCGTAAGATACGGCAAAATCAACCCACTGCGTATTGTCTTCGGCCCGGGTGGGCGGGAGAGTTTAGCTGAACACGGACGGGGCCGATGGCCGATTGGGGAAATCCCAGGTATTCTGCCATCACTTGACCCAGATCAAGGCCACCTCACCCGTGGAGCCCTACAATAGACTAACGAGCGTGAGAACCGTGACCTGCCCGGAAAGGCACGTCAGCGGCGGAGCAAGTGACCGCTTCCAAAACACAACATTTCCAGTAAGGTATAAAAGGAGAATTTCGATGTTCTGTAATCAGTGCGAACAGACGGCCAAGGGTACCGGATGCGACGGGGCGGTCGGCGTCTGCGGCAAGAATGAGGACATTCAGTCGCTGCAAGAGATCCTGCTTTACGGGCTGAAGGGGATGGCGTCCTACGCGCATCACGCCCGACGGCTGGGTAAGACCGACGAGGGCGTCAACGCGTTCATCGAAGAAGCCCTGTTTTCCACGGTGACCAACGTCAATTTCGACCTCGGGTCGACGCTGGAAATGGTGCTCGAATGCGGGCGGCAGAATTTCCGCGTCATGGAGATGCTCGACGAAGGACACGTCGAGCGGTTCGGCAATCCGTCGCCGACGACCGTCCGCGAGGGGACCGTCGCCGGGCCCGGCATTCTGGTGACCGGACACGACATGCTCGATCTGGAGAATCTGCTGGAGGCGTGCGAGGGGACCGACGTGAAGGTCTACACGCACGGCGAGATGCTGCCGGCGCACATGTATCCCAAGCTCCGCGAGCATCCCAATCTGGCCGGACACTACGGCGGGCCGTGGCAGAAACAGAAGAAAGAGTTCGACGCCTTCTCCGGTCCGGTGTTGGCGACGACCAACTGCCTGCTGATCCCCAAGGAGAGTTACGCCGACCGCATCTTCCACACGCGCTGCACGGCCGTACCCGGAGGAACGCGGATCGACGGCGACGATTTCTCGCCGGTGGTGGCCAAGGCTCAGCAATGCGAGCCGCTGCCGGAGAACGAGACGCGCCAATCGACCGTCGGTTTCCATCACAGTGTGATCCTTGGCCTGGCAGAGACGATCGTCCAGGCGGTCAAGGACGGCAAGATCAGCCGGTTCTTCCTGATCGGCGGATGCGACGGCGCGGAGACCGGACGCAACTACTTCTCCGACTACGCCGAAGCGACGCCGGACGACTCGTTCATTCTCACGCTCGGGTGCGGCAAGTATCGCATCCGCGACCACGAGTACGGCGAGTTGCTCGGTGTGCCGCGGTTGTTGGACATGGGCCAGTGCAACGACGCCTACGGGGCGATCAAAGTGGCCGTCGCCCTGGCCGGGGCGTTCGACTGCACGGTCAACGATCTGCCGCTGACGCTGGTGATCTCCTGGTTCGAGCAGAAGGCGGTGGCCGTGCTGCTGACGCTGTTGGCGCTAGGCGTCAAGGGCATCACGATCGGTCCGAAGCCGCCGGCTTTCATCAGCCCGAACGTCTTTAAGGTCCTGCAGGAAAAGTTCGACCTGCGACTGACCGGCGAAGACGCCAAGGCCGATCTGGCCGTGGCGATGGCGTAAACACAAAGCCGCGACCGTTGGTCGCGCCAAAACGACTACCCAACACGACGTTTCGTCGCTCTTCATCGCGACCAACGGTCGCGGCTTTGTGTTGAGTGAGGAATCATTGGTTGTTAAACGTACTCGGAGGACGTCATGGCAGTACGCAAGATCATCAATATCGATGAAACCAAGTGCGACGGCTGTGGGCTGTGCATTGTGGACTGTGCGGAAGGTGCGCTGAAGCTGATCGACGGCAAGGCCCGGGTGGTCAAGGACAGCTACTGCGACGGCCTGGGGGCGTGTCTCGGTGCGTGCCCGACCGGGGCGTTGACGATCGAAGAGCGCGAGGCCGATGCGTTCGACGAGGAAGCAGTCGAGCAGCATCTGGCCGCCCAGAAGCCGCAGCCGGCCGCCATGCCCGTGCTGCAAGGCGGCGGTGGGGGCGGGTGTCCCGGTTCGGCGATGCGGCAGATGGAACGTGGGCCGCAGCGTGCCGCCGTCGCGGACGGTGCTGCTTCGCAGCTTCGCCATTGGCCGATCCAACTCACGCTGGTGCCGCCCGGTGCCCCGTTTCTCAACGGCGCCGATTTATTGCTGGCGGCCGATTGCGTGCCGTTTGCGCTGCCCGATTTCCATGCCCGATTCCTGCAAGGCCACTCGGTCGTGGTCGGTTGCCCCAAGCTCGACGACCCGCAGGCGTACGTCGACAAGCTTACGGCCATTTTCGAGCAGTCGTCGCTCAGTAGCCTGACGATCATCCACATGGAGGTGTCCTGCTGCACCGGCCTGTGCCAGATCGCCAAGGCGGCCAAGAAGAACGCACGCTCGGACGTTACAATCCACGAGGTCACCGTGAGCGTCGATGGGCAGGTGATCGAGCAGCGGCAATGGGGGGACTGATCGATGGACCGATGCCCCGGCCAGGACCTGCGCTACTTGAACCCGGAGGACGTTTTCATTGTCCATTGCCCGCACTGCAAGGGCGAGGTGGAGTTCTTCAAGGATGAGCCGACGCTGCGATGCCCGGCCTGCAAGGAGAAGGTGTCGAACCCTAAGATCGATCTGGGCTGCGCCAAGTGGTGTGCGTTTGCCGAGGAGTGTCTGGGCGTAACTTCCGAGGCGTCCGGCGTGGTTCAATCGCTGAGCGAGCGGCTGGTGGCGGAGATGGAGTCGGTGTTCGGTTCCGACCAGCGGCGGATCGATCACGCCAAGAAGGTGCTGGCCTTTGCCGAGCGGATTCTAGAACACGAGAAGGCCGACCCGTTGACCGTCAAGGCGGCGGCCATCCTGCACGACATCGCCATCCCGGAGGCCGAGCGGAAACACGGATCGTCCGGCGGACGGTACCAGGAGATCGAGGGCCCGCCGATCGCCCGGCCGATTCTCGAGAAGCTCGGCATCGACGAGCAGACGGCCGATCACGTCTGCCGGATCATCGGTTCGCACCACAGCGCAAAGGACATCGACACACCCGAGTTCCGCATCCTCTGGGACGCCGACTGGCTGGTGAACATCCCGGTCGAACACGCCGGCGCGAGTCGCGAGAAGTTGGCGGATCTGATCGGGCGGGTTTTCAAGACCGACCGGGGCCGTGCGATTGCGGAGCAGCTCTTTCTGGACGGTGGTTCGTAGTGACCCGATTTATCGGGTCCGGGTTGCCCAGACCGC
>JABMRB010001452.1 GCA_013202865.1 Candidatus Nealsoniibacteriota bacterium
GTGAAGGACTTCAAGCTCAACGACGACGGGCACGGCGGTAAGTTCTGCAACATCCGCGAAGGCAGCATCGATTGGCCGTTGGTCCGCAAGGAACTCGACAAGATCGGCTACAACGGTTGGATGACGATCGAAGGCAGCGGCGGGCTGTCGCTGGAGCAGCGCAGCAAGCGGCTCGATTTGATCCACGCCGGGGAGTGATTGCTATAGTTGTTGGGGTGGAAGTTGAACTTCCACCCCAACGAGAGAAGAAAAACGGCGGGCAAGCCCGCCCGCTAAACGACAAGCCCGTAAACGTAGGAGACTGCCATGCCCCGTTATCGTCTTCTCGCGTGGATGCTCACGGTGCTGACCGTGCTGGGCATCAACTGCATCGCCACGGCCGCCGACGCTCCCGCAAAACCGCTGCGGGCCGGGATCATCGGTTTGGATACGTCGCACGTGATCGCGTTTACGAAGCTGCTGAACGACCCGAACGCCCAAGGCGATCTGGCCGACGTGCAGGTCGTGGCCGGGTATCCGGGCGGCATGAAAGACAACCCGTCGAGTTGGGACCGGGTGCCGCAATACACCAAGCAACTCCGCGAACAAGGGATCGAAATCTGCGAGACCATCCCGGAGTTGTTGGAAAAGGTCGACGTGGTGCTGCTGGAGAGCGTCGACGGGCGGCCGCACCTAGAGGAGGCCAAACCGGTGATCGCCGCCGGCAAGCCGTTGTTTGTCGACAAGCCGCTGGCCGGGTCGCTGGCCGACTCGATCGAGATCTTCCAACTGGCCGAGAAGGCCAAGGTGCCGTGCTTTTCCAGTTCCTCGCTGCGGTTCAGTTCCGGATTCCTGGCGGCCCGGCGCGGCGAGCCGTTCGGCAAGGTGAAAAGCTGCACGGCCTGGAGCCCGATGAGCATCGAGCCGCATCATCCGGATTTGTTCTGGTACGGCATCCACGGCGTGGAGATCCTCTTTACGATCATGGGCCCCGGCTGCGAGAAGGTCACCCGTGTGGAACAGAACAAAGTCGTGGGCGTCTGGAAGGATGGGCGTGTGGGGACGTTCATCGGCCAGAAGGGCTACGGTGCGACGGTCGAGGGTGAGAAGTCTTCGGGCGACGCCGGCAAGTACGAGGGCTACAAGCCGCTGGTTGTCGAGATCTGCCGCTTCTTCAAGACCGGCAAATCGCCGGTGGCCGCCGCCGAGACGCTGGAGATCTACGCTTTCATGGAGGCCGCCGACGAGAGCAAGCGGCAAGGGGGCAAACCGGTGTTGCTCGACACGGTGATGAGGAAAGCGGTCGAGTCCAAGCTTGAGACCGATTTCAAGGTTCCGCTTCCCGTGAAGGCCGTCCCTGCTGTAACGGCAAACACGAAGATCGTTGAGGTCAACGAAGACGGCAGCATCACTTTCGAGCGTGATAACGTAACGTTGGAACAATTGGCCGAACGTTTGGCGGCCGCTCGCAAGAAGGACCCGAACGTGTCCGTTCTGGTTCGTGGTGACCACAAGGGCAAGTACGAGCGTGTGGCGGAAGTCCTCAGCGCGTGCCAGCGCGCCGGCGTTCAACAATTGAAGATCGCCGTTCGCGATTCCTCACCGGAGAATTAGGATGACTCGTACGGCCAGATCTTTGGGAATCATGTTGGGCGTGGTTCTTGTCGCCGCCACGGTGACCGCAGTCGCGCAATCGCCGTCTGGCACGGCACGCACCATCCGCCACAGCGACGTCGTCTTCATGTACGACGCGCCCGATAAGTACGAGGCCTACGGCTGCACCGTGCTCGGCTGGGCGGGGCGTGCCAATGCGGAGCACATCGAGCGGGCCCATGCTGCGGGGGTTCGGCAGTTCTCCAGCAGCGTCGGGTTCCTGACCGAGTTTCGCGGTGCGATCGATTTCGACGAAAACTTCATCGACGGCGCCTGCCGCAACTTCGCCGGCGAACCGTTCATCGTGCCCTGGCTCTGGGACGACCGGCACAAACACAAAGGCCAGCCCGCCTGGTGGTGGTGTACCAACAGCCCGTTGTATCGCAGGTATCTCGATAGCCGGCTGAAGCAGGTGGCCGCGGCCAAGCCGGATGGTTTGCACATCGACGACTACCGCGGCACGTCCGGATCGGTCACGTGGCGAAGCGGCGGGTTCTGTCGGCATTGCATGGCCGCGTTTCGCGAGTACCTTGCCAAGCACGTCTCCAAGGAGAAGCTGGCCGCGGCGGGCGTTGACGATCTGGCGACGTTCGACTACCGCGAGTTCCTGCTCGCAAAGGGCGTGAAGCCGGAAGACTACAACGGCCGTCGGGCGTCGCTGCCGTTGGCCGGGGAGTTCTACGATTTCCACGTCACCACCGCCACGGCCTTCGTGGCCGAGTATCGCCGCCGGGCGGAGGAGCTTCGCGGCAAGCCGCTTTCGTTGTGCGTCAACTCGGGACTGAGCAACCCGCAGGCCCTGGCCATCGCGCCGCATCTGAGCTACTTCTGTTGCGAGGTGGGGCAGCACGCCGCCGGCCGCAAGGTGCCGGGGCATCCGATCTACGTTTACAAGCTGGCCGACGGGCTCGGCCGGCCGATCACCGCCACGGCTTCCGGGCAGGACTGGGCCTACGTGATGGAGCACAAGCTGCCGGGGCTGGTCCGCACCTGGATCGCGCTCTCCTACGCCTACGGCCACAACTTCATGGCCCCGCACCGGCAGTGGTGCTACACGAAGGAGAAGGGCACGCACTGGTACGACGGCCCGACGGACGAGTACGCCTGGCCCTACCGGTTCGTCCGCAGCCACGCCCGGCTGTTGGACGGTTATGAGGCGGTTGCCCCGGTGGCGGTGGTTTACGACAACGCCGCACGGCGCAAGGGGCAAGGGAACATCGAACCGATCTGCACCGACCTGGCCGAGCGGAACGTGCCGTTTACGGTCGTCGTTGCCGGAGACAACTGGCTCGACTACCGGCTCGACGCCGAGCGGTTGAAGCAGTTTCGCGCGGTCGTCGTCACCGAGCCGCTGCAAATGGATTCGGCGCAACGGGAGTTGATCGACGAGGTTCGCAACGCCGGACGGCTGGTCGTCTGGCCGGATCGCGCCGGGCTGGATAAGCTGGTACCGGCGCCCGTGGTGGTCGACGGCTCGCAGCACGTGGGCGTAGTGGTGCGAGCAAAGCCGGGCAAGGGCGACGCGGCGGTGGCGGTCCACCTGCTCAATCGCCAATACGACGGGCAGACCGACTCGATGACGGCACAGGCGGACGTGACCGTGCGGTTGCGGCGTGATATATTGGACGGTCGCACGTTCGGTCAGGCCGTGTTGCACACGCCGCGGCAGGAGCCGGTGTCGCTGGCAGTGACGTCCGACGATCAACACGTGACCGTGAAGATCCGCAAGTTGCAGTATTGGGGGATTGTGGAACTAACTGTAGGTCAGGGCTTGCCCTGACATGAACACGAGAGTACCTTTCCGCCTTTCCCTTGTCAGGGCAAGCCCTGACCTACAGATGGTGCGTTGCACGCACCCTACATTACCATGGAGAATATCATGTCGAAGAACGTTTCGCGTCGTGAGTTCGTACGCAGCACGGCGGCGGTGGGCGCGGCCGCGCCACTGGTCGTGTCGGCATCCGCGCTCGGAAAGGCCGACGCACCTGCGGCCAACGAGCGAATCCAAGTGGGCCTGATCGGCTGCGGCGGGATGGGCCGTGGGAATCTGGGTAACTGTGCCCGACACGCCGACGTGGCGGTGACCGGCGCCTGCGACGTTTGGAAGGCGCGGCGCGACGCGGTGGTTAGCAAGTTTCCCGACACGTGCAAGCCGTACGCCGACTACCGCGAGATGATCGACAGCAAGGAGATCGACGCGGTAATCATCGCCACGCCCCCGCACTGGCACACGTTGCCGACGATCGCGGCCTGCGAGGCGGGCAAGGACATCTACCTGCAGAAACCGATGACGCTGCACCTTGGCGAGAGCCTGGCAATCAAGAACGCAGTCAAGAAGCACAAGATCATCAGCCAGATCGGCACGCAGATCCACGCCGGCGAGAAC
>JABMRB010001453.1 GCA_013202865.1 Candidatus Nealsoniibacteriota bacterium
ACTGATAACTAACAACTGATAACGCATTGTTGCCGCGACGGGCGGTCGTGTCAACGCGGGGCCGGTTATGGTATGATGGCGACGCGAGGTACGGTGGAGATGTCCGTTTCCGCCCGGTGTCCGAATGGTCGATTACAGGAGAGCGCAGACATGAATTCCCGAAACTTTCTCGTTGTGGCCGTTATGGCACTGACGGCAGCACAGTCGACCGTCGCGGGTACGGCCACCGAGGGTAAACAACATCCCTTGGCCGGTGCCGACGAATCGACGCCGTCGCGGAGTCATTACTTCTCGTGGATCAACAACACGAACGAAGGCTCCACCGAGGCCCAGACGCTGGCAAACCTCGACTTCTTCAAGTGGATGCACGACGAGTACGGCATGGAGCTGGACATCTACGCGTTCGACGCCGGCAATATCGACGCCCCGCGATACTACGGCAGTATCTATTCCGATCGGTTCAAGGAGCACTTCCCCCACGGGCTCGATCCGATCTACGAGAAGGCCAAGTCGTTCGGCTGCCGGCTGGGAGTGTGGCTGGGGCCGGACGGTTTCGGCGATACGCCCGAGCAGGAGAAGGCCCGGACCGAGATGCTCGTGAAACTGTGCCGCGATTACGACTTCCACCTGTTCAAGGTCGACGCCGTCTGCGGGCAACTGCGCGACGAGAAGCAGGACGCCTTCGTGCGATTGCTCACTGAGTGCCGCAAGCATTGCCCCGATCTGATCGTGCTGAACCACCGGCTGAACCTGGGCCACGGTGTGCCGCACGTAACCACGCGGCTGTGGGGCGGCGAGGCGTATATCGACGTGTGGCGAGCGAATCGGACGGCGGCCACGCACAACCGCGCCTGCACGATCACACTGGGGGTGCCGCCCGTCAATGACGAGACCGGCCGGCCGCAACGGCTGGTCGAGGATCACGGCGTGTGCCTCTCGTCTTGTCTGGACTATTGGGAGGACGACCTGTTCCTGCAAGCCTTCTCGCGAAACCTGATCCTGGCCCCGGAACTCTACGGCAGCCCTTGGTTTCTGCGCGACGACGAGTTTCCGAAACTCGCTCGAATCTACAATCTGTGCCGACGTTACCGTGACGTGTTGGTCGAAGGATTGATGTTGCCGGAGGAGACTTACGGTCCGAATGCCGTCTCACGCGGCGACAAGAACACGCGGATGGTTGTGCTGCGCAATCCATCGTGGGAGCCGGTAACGTACAAGGTCCGGCTCGACGAGACGATCGGGCTAGCCGGCAGCGGACCGTTCGCGGCGCGGCGGCTGCATCCGTCGGAGGAGATCCTCGGGCGTTTCGACAAGGGCCAACAGGTCGAGGTGACCGTGCCGCCGTTTCGCGGTTGCGGGCTGCTGGTCTCCGGTGGGCCGTCGGAAGAGTTGGGCGTGGAAGGTTGCGAATTCGAGGTGATCCGTGATGTGCCGGGTAAACCGGCCGAGATCCGTTTGCTGGCGATGCCCGGCACAACGGCCAAGGTTACGCTGCCGAAGCAGCCGCGGAAGTTCACCAAGGCCACGCTCGACGGTCGCCCGGCCGGCGCGCTGTTCAATGGCGAGAGCGTCGAAGTTGTGTTTCCCGGCGAGAAACTCAACAAGCCGTGGCATCGCAAGCTAAGCGACTTGCAGACGTGTGACGTGCCCGACGACGCCGAGGCGCTCTACGAGGCGACCTGTTTTGCGGCCGACAACAACGCGTTGGAGATCCGCTCGAAGTTCCGCAGCGGTCCGACTGCAAACGCGCAGGTGAAGCGAGCCCGGGATACGTTCTTCGATCAGAAACTGCTCGTCGAGCGCGGCGTTTGGGATCGCTATCTGTTCGACGGCGACATGGAGACGTTCTTCCGACTGCGAACCGGGCCGATCTGGGGCGGTGCCTTGCGGATCGATCTGGGCAAGGCGACCGAGATCGACAAGATCGTGCTTCGGCGCGTCGACAACGTCTTTAAGCCCGAGCACGCCCAGGTCTCGGCCGATCTGAGCACCTGGACCGAGGTGCCCGTGACGGCCGAGCCGGAAAAGCCGGCGGGCGCCACCGTCTTGCGGCGGAGTTACACGGTCGGCAAGGAGTGGACCGACATCGAAGTGAACCGGCTGTCGATCGACGTGCCGGCCGGCGCCTTGCCGATTCGCTACGTCCGAATCCCCGGCCGCGCGGCCAACGTCGCCGAGGTCGTGGCGTATCGCGGCGACAAGCCGCTCGACCGGTCGTCGTGGCGGGCATCGAACGTTTTCGCGGCCTACGCGGCCGCACCGGCCAAGGAGGCATGGCGCGGTTCGTTTGTGCTTGACGAGGCCGCCCGGGGCTCGTATCTGGCGGTGGCATGCATCGGCAGACATGGACGCGACGGGGCTTACGCAGCGTTGCGTGTCGATGGCCGGCCGGTCGGCGCCCCGCGGCGCGCCGTTTCCTACCCCGCCAACCCGTGGGAGTACGGCAACAATCGCGCCGTGGCCGGGCTGACCTACTTCTTCCCCGTGACCGACGAGATGATCGGCAAGCGGATCGATGCGGTCGTTTTGCAGTTTGCCTCCGAAGACAAGCGCCAGCAGATCGAATTGGGGCAGTTGACTCCCCAGGCATGGATCACCGCGTATCCAAGCCCATACCAGTCGAAGCGGCTGATTCTCGAAGAGTAGGTGCGGCTCGGGTAGCTGAATTCTCGCAACGGGTGCCGCTTGCGGCTTAGCAGTTTTTTGCACTACCTCGCTAAGCCGCAAGCGGCAGTTCTCACCCCGGAATTTACGTAAACCCTTGCGGCACAAGACGTTACGTCGCGCCGCTGCGAATTGCGATTGCCGCCGCGGCCGGTGGCTGGTAAACTGGAGTGTTTGCCAATGGTGGCAGACGGTTGCTTGTGCGGAAATGGTCTGGTTTCACGTCGGCCCGGCGCAGGCACAGCCACAGCTTCTGCGAGAGAAGCGTTCCACGGCCCAACGAGAAAATCTCCCAACGGGAAGAGTATCATGAGCGAAACAGCCAAATTGCGGATCGGCGACAACGAAATCGACTTGCCCGTTCTCGTGGGTACCGAGGGGAACCGGGTGATGGATATCACGAAACTCTACGCGCAGACCTCCTGCATCACGCTAGACGAGGGATATGCCAACACAGGCTCCACGACCAGCCAGATCACCTACGTCGACGGCGAGAAGGGGATCCTACGCTATCGGGGGTATCCGATCGAAGAGTTGGCCGAACGGTGCGATTTCACCGAGACGGCCTATCTTCTGATCCACGGCGAGTTGCCCTCTGCCGACGAACTAGAAGACTTCCGGCGAAACGTTCGCCTGCACACGCTGCTGCACGAGGGCATGAAGACGATCTTCGCCGGGTTTCCACGGGACGCCCATCCCATGGCGATCCTCAGTTCGGTTGTCGGGGCGCTGGCAATCTACTATGAGGACGCGCTGCGCCCGAACGACCCCGATCACCAGGAACTGGCGATCTATCGGCTGTTGGCTAAGATGCCGACGATCGCCGCTTTCGGCTACAAGCAATCGATCGGCCAGCCGTTCATCTATCCGGAAAACCACTTGACCTACTGTCAGAACTTCCTGCAGATGATGTTTGCCGTGCCGAGTGACCGCTATGAAGCCGACCCGGACTTTGTCGATGCGTTGAACCTGCTGCTGATCTTGCACGCCGACCACGGCCAGAATTGCAGCACGTCGACGGTGCGGATGGTCGGTTCCAGCACGGTGAACCTCTACTCGGCCATTTCGGCGGGGATCTGTGCTTTGTGGGGCGCCTTGCACGGCGGAGCCAACGAAGCTTGCATCAATATGCTCGAGAAGATCAACAATGACGGCGCCAGCATCGGCAAGTTCGTCGACCGTGCCAAGGACCCCAACGATCCCTTCCGGCTGATGGGGTTCGGTCACCGCGTTTACAAGAACTACGATCCGCGAGCAAAGATCATCAAGGGTGTCTGCGACCGGTTGCTGAAGAAGCACAGCGTGGCATCTCCGATCTTCGATCTGGCCAGGGAACTCGAAGAGGTTGCCCTGTCCGATCCGTACTTCATCGACCGCAAGCTTTATCCGAACGTTGACTTCTATTCGGGCATCATCTACCGGATCATGGGGATTCCCAAGCAGATGTTTACGGTCTTATTCGCATTGGGCCGGCTACCGGGCTGGATTGCCCATTGGCGCGAGATGCACGACGCCCCCGGCGGCATGCGAATCCACCGTCCCCGGCAACTCTACACGGGCTCTTCCCAACGGAAGTTTGTGCCGTTGATTAAGCGGTAATCTCGGGTCACCGTTTGGCAGCCGGGCTTGCCCGGCTGCTAGACAGAGGTCTCTGCGTAAGTGGGCGCCGTTGCCCCATATCTCCGCGACTGCCTGTTCTCTCCCCTTTCGCTAACCGTCACACTCCGCTTCATCCCTTTCTTGCCCAAACTTCGCGTAGGGCGACGGACCTGATTGGCCGATAAATACGAATAGGCGGTCCTTCGCTTCGTTGGATCGCGATATGGATCAACCATTAGGTCAGTTTTTGGGCTGAAATCATGGCGAAAATCACGTTTCCAGCGGCGCTTGCGTGGACCTTGGGCGCACTGTGCATCGCAGGCCTTGGCGACGAGGCATTGGCGGATACCCTGTTGCAATCGAGTCGGGTAATCGATATAGGGGGTAGCAAGGCAGCCGAAAGGGCACCCGTCGTGTCGGGGGTCGCGCTGAGCCAGCAGGGAAAACTGCTGGCTGTGGCCGGCGACGACCATCTCGTCCGCGTGTTGCGGCTCGAAGATGGGCAGCCACTGTACGAATTGCCGGCTCATACGGATTGGATTCGTGTGGTCGCCTTTCGGCCCGACGGCAAGATGCTTGCCACGGCCGGCGACGATCGGCAGATTCGCTTCTGGCCGGCCGGTCGCGACGCGCAACCTTCACCGCTGCCTGCCCATCGACAGGTTATCTACTCCATGGCCTACAGTTCCGATGGCCGCATGCTGGCGGCGGGCGGATTCGAGCGAGCGGTGCGGATCTACGACGGCGACAACGGCCGGTTGCTCCGCGTATTCGAGGCACCCGTGCCCGACGTCCGAGCCGTGGTCTTCTCACCCGACGGCACGCGGCTGGCGGCAGCGGGTGGCGGCGGAAGAATTCGGATCTGGGACGTTGCCACCGGCAAGGTGGCCTTCGATATCGAGGGCCACGGACGCCGCACCTACACGTTGGCCTATTCGCCCGACGGCAGGCTGCTGGCCTCGGCCGGGTGCAGCCGGACCGTTTGCCTGTGGGATTCGCAATCCGGCCGGTCGCTCGGACACCTGCCCGAACGGCCGTGCAAGGTGATGGGGCTCGTCTTTTGCGACAACACGACGCTCGCCGCCGGCGGCAGCGACAACGTCATTTATCTTTGGGACATTGCGGCCCGCCAGCAACGGGCCGAGCTTAGAGGACATACCGGGTCGGTCAGCACACTCGCGTTCCACGGTGAGACACGCGAGTTGGTCTCCGGCAGCTTCGACACCACGGTCCGCGTCTGGAACCTGACGGACCAGCTTCAGCGCGAGGCGTCGTTGCTGCCTGAAAGCACGGCACGGACCGGTAGCCGATAGAGAACAGTACCCGTCGGCCCCGCGCGAAACGTTGTCGCCCGGCGCCGATTGCAATCCAGGAAGATCGACACGGAGGTTGTTGTGGGCCTGACAAGAAAATGCGCCAAGGCGGGTGAGCGAAACGGGCGATTGCGGCTCGGGCGATTGCCGCTCGCAGCGAAATCTTCGCATACCAAACATTCGTCGCGGATTTGCCGCTTCGAACGGATGGAGCCGCGGCAGATGCTCGCCGCCAATTTCCCCACCCTGCAAGTCGGGGCCGTCTACTTCGAGGACGGTAGCGGCGAGGACGAGGTCGGCGACGTGATCGAGGTGATCTTCGCCGGTGGAGCACCCGGTACGCAACTGACCGAACTGGTGATCGACACCGACAAGGACAATAACGGACCGGTCACCGGCGACACGTTCTTCGACGTCGACGACACCGTGCTGCACGCCTACGCTCCCGGCGCACTGAGCATCGTTGCAGACGCGGGAATCGACTCGGTCAAGGTCGACGTCGACGACGGCGGCCAGACCCTGACGATGCGTTTCACGGGCTTCGACCCGGGGGAGCGGCTCGTCTTCTCCGTCGACGTTGACGAGTGGGGGAGGCTCAGCCCCAACGCGGTGGCCGAGGGTAACGAATTCGAGGCCTCGATACTCACCGCCACGTTCTCCGCGCCGCACTACTACGTGGCGGCCGGCGACGATCTGTTCATGGATATCTACGACGCGGCCCTGGCTAACTCCGGTCTGGACCTGCCCAACGACGACTACGTGCCGCCCAGTCAGTACATGCCGCCGACGGCCGAACCGGGCCCGGTCTACACGGCCGCGGCAATCTTCCCGGTCGAGCAGACACCACTGCCGATTACGATCGCCGGGACCGTGTTCGAGGATTTCGATCTGAACAATTTCCAAGACCCGGCCGATCCCGGACTGCCCGACGTCGACTTGGTCTTGTACGGGTTGCAGGGCACGCAATACTTCGCCACCACCGATCTCCAGGGAAACTACCTCTTCGATAACGTCCTACCCGACACGTACCGCATCGTCGAATCCCAACCGACCGGGTACTACAGCGTCGGGGCAACGGCCGGCACGGTCGCCGGGCACCGCCGCGGTTCGGTGACCGGTGTGAACGTCATCGACGGCGTCGCGCTGCTGGGCGGCGACGATAGCATCGACAACGATTTTGCCGAGGCAAGACCGGCAACGCTGGCTGGAAACGTCTATCACGATGTCGACAACGATGGCCTATTCGACCCGGGTGAATCGGGTATCGCCGACGTGCTGGTGCAGGTACAGCGAGTCGGGCCCGGCGCCGCCGAACCGGTGATCGAAACCCGTTCGCTGGCCGACGGCTCCTGGTCGGTCGGCGATCTCCGCCCGGGAGACTACCAGGTCGTCGAAATCCAGCCGACCGGCTACTTCGACGGGCTAGACGCCGCCGGAACGGCCGGGGGCGTGGCCCACAGTGCGGACGACCGGATCGACGGTTTTCGACTCCAAAGCGGGCAGGCCGGCCGGGAGTACAATTTCGGCGAGTTGCTGCCGGCGAGCATCAGCGGTCGCGTCCACGCCGAGACCACCGGCAACTGCGCTTACGACCCGGGTGAACTGCTGCTGGCCGGGGTGACGATCGAACTGCTCGACCCGGCCGGAAAGGTCCTCGCCACGACGAAGACCGACGACGTCGGCGAGTACATCTTCAGCGGATTAGAACCCGGCGTCTATGGAGTCCATGAGGTGCAGCCGGACGATTACTACGACGGCCCGGACCACGTCGGCTCGGTCGGCGGGGCGCTGCTGGCGACCGATTCGATCGTTAATGTTTCGCTGGCCTCGTCCGTAGCGGCGGTTCGCTACGATTTCTGCGAGTTGCCGCCGGCGAGCATCAGCGGGCAGGTCTTCGTCGATCTCAACGGCAACTGCGTCCGCGATCAGGGAGAGCTGTTGCTCGACGGCGTCACGATCCACCTCTTGGACGACGCCGGCCATATCGTTGACACGACGCAAACCGACCCGGCCGGTCAATACGCGTTCACCGGTCTGGAGCCGGGGATCTACGGCGTCCGGGAGATCCAACCGGACGAATACTACGACGGGCCGGAACGCGTCGGCTCGGCCGGCGGTTCCTTGCTGCCGCCCGACTCGATTATCGACGCCGACCTGACGCCCGGCACCGACGGCATACATTACGACTTCTGCGAAACGCCGCCGGTAAGCATCTCGGGCTACGTTTACGCCGACGACAACGACGACGGTCTGTTCGACGCCGCGGAGGATCCGATTGCCAACGTGAAGGTGGTCCTGCTCGACGCCAAGGGCACGCCGACCGCTGACGCCCCGGTCTATACCGACGCGACCGGGTTCTATCGCTTCGACGGTCTTCGGCCCGGCACCTACGGCGTGGCCGAGGACCAGCCCGAGAAGTACTACGACGGCAAAGATACACCCGGCAAGTTCGGCGGCAACGCATTGCCGCAGCCGGGCGACCGCATCACCGACGCGGTGCTCAAGGCCGGGGTCGCCGCCGAGAACTACAACTTCGGCGAGCTACGCCCCGCCAGCATCAGCGGCCGCGTTCACGTCGAACTCGATCTCGACTGCATTCACGACCCGGGCGAACCGCTGCTGGAGGGCGTCGTCATCTACCTGCTCGATGCCGACAACAACCGGATCGACGACACGTTGACCGACAAACTGGGCGAGTATTCGTTCACCAATCTG
Organism: Candidatus Nealsoniibacteriota bacterium; assembly: GCA_013202865.1. Classification (GTDB taxonomy): domain Bacteria; phylum Planctomycetota; class Planctomycetia; order Pirellulales; family Thermoguttaceae; genus JABMRB01. The sequence continues at coordinate 8,292 of JABMRB010001453.1, forward strand.
GAGCCGGGGACCTACGGCGTCGAAGAGATCCAACCCGAAGGATACATGCAGGGTCGCAACCACGAAGGTTCGGCGGGTGGGACCGTTACCGACGACGTGATTTCCGGGGCCGTGCTCCCGCCGGGGACCGACGCCGTACACTACAACTTCTGCGAGTTGATTCCCGCGAGCATTTCCGGATACGTCTTTCAGGACGGGCCGACGATCATGCTACTACCCGGCGACACGATGCCGGAAGTGGCCGACGTCCGCGACGGGCGATTCACATCCGACGATACGCCGCTGGCCGGTGTCACGCTCCAACTGCGCGATGCCACCGGGGCACCGATCCTGGACGACGACGGCCTCGCGACCGCGACGGTCACCGATGCGGCCGGATACTACGAGTTCACCGGACTGGCACCGCTGGACGCCTACACGGTTTTCGAGGTCCAGCCTAAGGGGTTCATCGACGGCATCGACACGGTCGGCAGCCACGGTGGTGACGCCGTCAATCCGCACTCGGGTGACTACGACGGCCTCGTCACACTGTACGGCACTCTGGGCGTCGACCTCGCCGACGACGCGATCGTGAAGATCTTCGTCAGTCCGGGCGACGTGGCCACGCAATACAACTTCAGCGAAGTCCGCGTGGACAACATCTTCTGGCACGATCGCCGCGATCCGGATCCGGAGGTGCTGCCCGACCCGCCGCCACCGCCGTTTCCGGACCCGCCGCCGATCGTCTTCCTGACACCGCCGCCGTCGATCGACGTTCGACCGTTCATCGGCGACGCCGGTGGCCCGCTCGACTTTTCCTGGCACTTGAGCGTGGTCAACGCCGGGCGCCCGCGCCACGACCGTCCGAACGACAACTCGTCGATCGCCTATCGCAACAGCCGTTTTGATCCCGTCGCGTGGACCGGCCCCGAATTGAACCAGGCACAATGGCTGCTGACCGACTTCGAAGGCGAAAACAAGCTCCTGGTCGTCAAGCGGTTCCTGTTCGGGCTACCGGGCGGGACCCCGGTCACGGGCGATTTCAACGGAGACGGCATTGATGAGGTTGCCGTCTACGTCGACGGGCATTGGTTCCTCGATCTCGACGGCGACGGCATCTGGACCGAAGAGGACCTCTGGGCCCAACTCGGCGACGAACTCGACCAGCCGGTTGCCGGCGATTGGGACGGCGACGGCAAGGCCGACATCGGTATCTTCGGGCCTTCCTGGGTCGGCGATCCCAAGGCAATTGCGGCCGAGCCGGGGCTGCCCAATGCCGGCAATCCGGTGGACGGGCACCTGAAGAACATGCCACCCAAGCCCGAAGACGTTGTTGGGCACCGCACGCTGAAGCGGACCGCGCGAAGCGAGCTGCGAGCCGACGTGATCGACCACGTCTTCCGCTACGGTAAGGTCGGCGACCAGGGCGTTGCCGGCGACTTCAACGGCGACGGCGTGGCCGGCATCGGCGTGTTCCGCGACGGCATCTGGACGCTGGACGTCGACGGCGACGGGCGCTGGACCGACGCCGACGCCCGCATCGAGTTCGGCGAGCCGGGCGACGTGGCCGTTGTCGGCGACTTCAACGGCGACGGCATCGACAACTTGGGCGTCTATCGCAACGGTATCTGGATGTTGGATACCAACGGCAATTGCCGCCTCGACGACGGCGAGACCTTTTCGTTGGGTACCGCCGACGACAAGCCGGTCGCGGGAGACTTCGACGGCGACGGTATCGACGAGGTCGCCCTGTACCGCGACCAGGCGCCGCAGCCGCCGGAACAGCACGCGTCGCAATAACAACATGAGACATCCTCGATGACCCGAGAAGAGATTACGCGATTGACCTCGATGTCGTCGCGTGCCGGATGAGCGTCGAAGTTGGGTCCCGAGACCCTGGCGCAGGTTCTGCGACCGCTGCAAGAGATGTTCAACGAGGCCGACTACCCCGACCTGCTGATCGGCCTGGGCGTGCCCGACGACGCCGCCGTCTACCGGCTCGACGACGAGCGTGCGCTGGTCGCGACCACCGATTTCTTCACGCCGATCGTGGACGATCCCTACGCGTATGGAGCGATTGCCGCGGCCAACGCACTGAGCGACGTCTATGCGGTCGGCGGCCGGCCGCTGCTGGCGTTGAACGTGGCCGCGCTGCCTGCCACGCTTGCGCCGGAAACGATTGCCGCCATCTTTCGCGGCGGCGCCGAAAAGGTACGCGAGGCCGGTGCGGTCATCGCCGGCGGCCATAGCATCCAGGACAACGAACCCAAGGTGGGGCTGGTCGTGATCGGCATGGCCCATCCGCAGCAACTGCTCACCAAGGGCGCCGCGGCCCCGGGCGACGTGCTCGTGCTGACGAAACCCCTGGGCACCGGCTGCATCACGACCGCCGCGAAAGCCGACCGGGCCGCTCCCGAACACATCGAAGAAGCCACCCGCTGGATGTGCCAATTGAATCGCGCCGCCTGCGAGGCCGCTCGCTGCGCCTCAGCCCGGGCCGCCACCGACGTGACCGGATTCGGCCTGGCCGGCCATGCCATCGAAATGGCCAACGCCAGCCGCGTCACCATACGCCTTCAGATCGAGGCCATTCCGCTGATGGACGGCGCGGCCGACTACGCCGCCCAAGGCATCTTCCCCGGCGGCTCGGCAAACAACCGCCGGACCTTCCAACCCGCCGTCCGCATCGCCCCCAATCTCTCCGAGCCGAAACAGATGCTCCTGTTCGACGCCCAAACCAGCGGCGGGCTACTCGTCTCCCTGCCGCCTGAGAGGCTCGACGTCTTCACCGCCGAGATGGATCGCGCCAACGAACCATGGTGGCAGATTGGCACCGTGGCAGACCGCGAAGACGTGAGCATTGTCGTTACGCGGTGAGGTTGTCGATGGGGCGCCTATTCGGCCGTGGCTGCGGTTACGGCGATCAGCGCGGGTACGCCGCGGCGATCCTCGCCGTACTCCATGGCGATGCTCCGCACGGCGACGTCCGGACGCGGGTTGTTCCATTGCTTCACGTAGACCACCGCCGAGTCGTCCGTTCCCTTGTACGGGCGGATCCACGCGAGTTGCGCGCCGGGGATCGCCCGGGGTTCTCGCTGGCGGTAGTTGTCGACGTCGATCTCGGCGTAAACCGGCACAGCCTTGGTCTTGCCGTCGGCGTAGGTGATCACGTAGCGGAACATTTCGTACTGCTTGCCTTCACGGATATCCCGCTCGCTGCGCCGGGCGTCGATCCGCGCCGTATGGAGGAAGAACAACGCGTCGGCCTTGCGTCCCACCGGGATGCCGCGGACCGCTTCGGGCAGATTGCCGGGCACGCGGGGGCCGCCGAGCATGACGACCGTCGGCACGGGCGACGTGGGGAAATCGTAGATCGAGAAGGGCACGCCGGCAAACGTCTGCCTGCCCGAGGGCATGGCGGCGAGCGTAAACGCCTTGTCGCCGAACCAGCCCCGCTCGTTGCGATACTGGTTGCACTGTTTCGAGACGTCCAGCGGCTCGTACTTCAGTTTCGCCCCGGCGATGATCGTTTTGGCTTCGGCGAACGGTGCCTTGAGGTTCCGCAAAATCGCAGCCAGGATCGTCCGCTTCTTCACGGCGTTCTCCGGCACGGCCTCGTTCTGTTGGAAACGAAGATTGCAGAGCACGATCCCGCCGGGAGGCTTGATATACTGCATCATCGCGCCGATATTTAACAGCGGCCGGACCGCCTCGTAGAACTCCGGCGATCGCCGTGCCTTCAGTGCGATGTTGTCCAACCCGGTGACCTGTTGTTTGTCGGACAGCTTGTCCCAGTCGGCCAGCCGCAACGTGAGGTCCTTGCCGCGAATCGGCGGGTCGATCGTGAACGCCTGCGGGTCGGTGATGGGCTCGGTCGCGAACTTCGCCGCTTGCGACGCGTCGCCGTCGAAGAAGAGTTGGACCTTGGTGACCGGATAGTAGAACGTGTTGCCGGTCCAGGTCATGCCGACCAACTCCTGCTCTTTCGGGAAACGAAGCACCCAATCCAGCGGCGGTTCGTCGGGGGCCGGCACGTTGACGATGTACTTCCATGCGTCGGCCGACACCATGCCGTTGACCATGTTGCGGGTGAAGTCGTCCGGGAACCGGGCAAACGGCGCCACGTCGTCGTAATCGATCACGTACGTGAAGGCGTCCGAGGCGACGAACTCGTCGCGGGTCCAGCCGAAGATCCGCTCCCCGCTGCGCATCACGACGTCGCCGGTGGTCAACCCGGCCGTCAACGGATTCTTCACCGGCGGGAAGGTCACACGCTCCCGGGTGAAGGGCCGAATCAGATGGTCGAAACCGACGATTCGGTTGTAGTCGGCCAGTCCCTCGGGTGTGAGTCCGTGGAAGATGATCTGTCCGCCTTGTGCGGTGAAACGCTCGATCGCGGCAAGGTTCTCCGCCAGCACCTTCAAGTTGCCGGCCGAGGCCCCGACGACGGCCGTTTTCGTGCCCGTAGCGGACAGGGTCCCGAGCGGGTCGGCGGCAGTGGCGTACTTCAATTGGATCGTCTCCAGGGTCGCGGCCAATAGCGGATCGAGATCCCGCGTGCAGACGGTCACGGGGCGGTACTCCAAGCGGTAGGTCGCCGCGTAGCCGATCAGGTTCGTCAGCAGCCGCCGGGCGACGGCACTTTGCGGGAGCTTTTCGCCCGTGACCAATTGGCCAAGCAACAGCATCCCCTTGCCGGCGGGCACTTCGACCAGGGCCGTAGCGGCGAGCCGGTGGTGGCATTGCACGAGCGACTTGCCGCCACGGGTCGGTTTCTCGTACGCATTGCGGTAGACGACGTGGTCGCCCGCCCAGGTGAAGAAGTCCTTCTGGCGCAGCCCGTGCAGCGCCGGATGCCCGAGGTCCTCGGCGAACGCCGTCCGCCCTTCGTTGTCGGCCACGGCCATGTCGGCCGGCAATGCCTGATAGCGCAGCGGGTGCTGTTGTTCGAGCACGATCACGGTTCGGCCCGGCGCGGCGTAGGCCTGGAACTTGCTGGAATCGCTTTCGGTTGGCCCGATCGCGTCCTTGCCGATTAGCAGAACCTTGCCCGAGTCGGGAAGACTCTTCAAGTCGTCCAGTTGCGTGAACGGAATCCGGCTGCGGCGGAGAAACTCGATTGCCGTGCCGTGCGGATCGCAAACCAGCAGGTCGTCCTGCCGCAAAGTGGCAATGGCACCGGCATGGCCCGGTTCCGGTTCGTTGCCGAGGACCGACACCCGTTTGACGTCGCTAAAGACCGGCTCGCCGCGGGTCGACAAGCCGACGGTGAAGTGGCCCTCCGCGCGACCGGCGACCTGCGGCATCGGCAGCACGATCTCGAACGTGTGGCTGCCTCCCGCGACAACGTCGTACTCGCCCGTACCGCCGGCGATCTTCTTGCCCTCGACGACCAGCGACCAGGTCAACGCGATCGGATCGTTGAACCACGTGTCGTTGAATATCCGCATCGTCCGCGACACTTTCTCTTCGGAGCCGAACGTCCAATCCCATTGTCGGCAGAAGACCGCCACGGGGGCATTCGAGTTGTACTGGTCGATTGCTTCGTGCTGTCCCATCCAGAAGTGCCACGCGCCGTACTCCGCCCAACGATACCCTTCGGTGAGCATCCGGAAGATGATCCCGGCGGCGGGCCGGGCCTGGGCCTTGCCTTGGAACGTTGCTTCGCCGCCGAAGTAGGAGTAGTCGAACGGATTGATCCCGTTGGCGAAGTAGTCCTCGCCGATGAACCGTGGCCGCTGCTCGTCCCATTGCCAGCGCCCGCGACCGCCGCCGGTCGGGTTGGCGTCGTAAGCCAGATCGGGGTATTCAGAGTAGCCCTTGAAGACGTAGTGATCGCCTTGCACCGGCAAGGCATTGTTCTTACAGGCCCCGCCGCCGTCGACCATCGTCGGGCGCGTGGGATCGACGGCCGTCACGGCGTCGGACACTTTGGCGACCTCGGCCTCGAACTGGTCCATGAGCCGGCCGTAGAGATTGATGCAGTTGATGTAGAGCCACTCGTTTTCGAGCGACCAGATCATCACCGACGGATGGTTTCGCTCGCCGCGGACCTGGGCGATCATCTGGTCGCGCCAGTTGTTCATCAACTCGATCTTGATCTCCGAGCCGTGCTTCTTCTTCAACACCGGATCGTTCTCGACGGCCATATTGCCGATCCGCTGTCCGTCGAGCATGCCGCTACGACGGACCGGTACGCCATGGCGGTCGAAGAAGTCGAGTGCTTCGTCCGGTGGCATACCCTGCCACTTCGTCCCCCAGAACCGCATCACCCGTTGGTTCGACTTGCGGTAGAAGGCGAGCCACTCTTGCGGGTTCTTGGCAGTGAAACAGTCGGCCCAACCGTGCCAGACGATGCCGTTGAGCCGGAAGTCCTTGCCGTCGCACGTCCACTCGCGGAAACCGAACCGCGTGTCGCAAACGTCGACCTCCTTGCCGCCGACGGTGACCGTGGTCCGCAGCAGGTAGAGGTTCGGCGTATCCGGCCACCAGAGTTTCGCGTTCTCCCAACGTTCGGCCAGATCGAGCACATGCTGTTGCCCGGCCTTCAGTGTAAACGCACCAGCGGCGAACGTCTTCTCCACCTGCTGCGTCTTGCAGTGGATCGCCCGGCAGACGACTTCTCCCGACACCTCGTCGCCCGAGGGATTGTTCAGTGTGACTTCCAGCGCCAATTCCTTGCGGGCGACCGATGGTTTGCAGAAGACGTCGGCCGCGTAAGTCGAGCCGGCGACGACGAATTCGGGCGTTACCAGCATGCCGGATTGCGGGTGTTGCCAGATGGGATAGGCGAGATCCTGGAACCCCTCGCTGAAGAACTTGATCGGCAGATTGAACCGCTTGCGGAGCTTCAACGGGTCATCGGGATTGGCCGAGTAGCCGTACCAGGCGTCGCGGATTCCCACCCAGAGTTCGTTCGTCCCCGGCTTGACGCCCTTGGTTACGTCGATCGCGAATCGGGCGAACGGGTTCTTGTTGAAGCCGCAATAGACGCCGTTGACCACCACGGTCGTATTGAGGTTGTTCTGCGGAAAGACGACGTGGAAGCTACGCCCGGCGCAAGACTCAGGCACCTCGACCCGGGTGCGATACCAGAGACGATGGGCGAAGAGCAAGTCGGGCCGGAGCTTGTTCTTGTCGCCCGGCACTTCGATCGCCTTCCAGTGCGGCCGGCGCGGGAAATCCTCGATCGGCTCGGCCGTCTCACCCAGGTGTTGCTCGTCGTGACGGCAGACTTCCCAGAGTCCGGCCAGCGGGACGGCGGTCCGAGCGGCGGGTGAGTCCGGCGCGGCAATGCGAAACACGTGCCGGGCAGCTTCTTCATCCTTGGGGCCCCGGCCTTCATCACCCGGCGGGAACTTGCCGTTCGGATTGAACGCTCCGGCGTGCAAGCATAGCGCGTCGCATGCGTAGAGGATTCGTTGCGTCTTACCCTCAGCGTTTTTCGTCCGCGGCAGGCGGATGTCTAGCGTGTGGCTACCGGGCGCGAGTTGTTCGTCGCCGAGTTTAAGCCAGGCAACTTCGCACCACTCGCCGATCTCCATCAGGTCGGTGGTCAACTGCTCCGGGCCGACCGATTGCCACGTGCCGCCGTCGATTCGCCAGTCGAACGGGCTGCGAACGAACTCGAACCCGATGCGGCTCCAAACCTCGTACTTCGCGTCCGTCGCAATCGTTAGTGCATATTTCAGCAGCACGCCGTCACCGGGCACGTCCGCGTCGACCTTGCCCGCATCGATGCTCAGCGAGAGCCACTTGCCGTCGGAAAGAAACTGGGCGTTTCCCCAGCCGGACAACTTCGCTTCGACATTGGTCGCGGTCGGCTGCTCGCCTTCGAGCCAGACGAACGGCTCCGGCTCGGCGGCCTCGCCAGCAATCGATCCACCAAGACACAGAAGCACGAACAGAACTCGTCCAAGGGGCATCTTCAATTCACCGATTCGCATTGTTGGCTCCGTTGCTGTGGTTCGAGAGAGAAACCTACGCCGTGCAGTGCGGCAGCGTTGACAGTATACGCTCTCGACAGTTCCAGCAACACATGCCCGGCAAACAAAGAATCGCCGGGGCCGCGGGCGGCCCGCCTGTGGTCGGCGGGCATGGCCGCGAGCAAAGAGTTCGCCGATCGATCGAGCGTGTCGGCGCAACGCTACGGTCGACGCCCACGGTCTGGCGATCGTAGCTACGCGGGGGCAAAGAACTTGCTGTAAGTCCCCATGGCCCCGGCGACGAGAAAGAACAGCAGCGTGCCGATCAGAATCAGCGACGTCCAGAGCGAGTTCTTTTGCCGGGCGCCTACCCACTGCGCACGGCCGTTGAGCAGAAGCAGGGCGAGTGCCAGCAGCGGAATGAACAGTGCCCCGACGACCGCGTACGTCTTCTGAATCATCTTGAACTCGACGGCAACCAGACCAATGACGGGAATCACGGCAATGCCCAGTAGATAGGCCTGATACGGTAGCGACTTCGTATCGATCTGGCTGGTGCCCTGCTGGCGACGACGATCCTTGGTCAGTGCCCAGAAGTCGGCAAACAGGTACGGCACGCTCTGCCACACGCCCAGCAGGCTGCTGAACATGGCCCCCCAGGCGCCGACCAGGAACGCCCATTTGGCGGCTGGTCCCAACGTGCCTTCGAGCTGTCGGGCAATATCGACGATCAGTGTTGCCCCTTTGCTCCCCATCGGCCCCAGGGCGTTGCCGATGACGACCATCGCCAGGCCGAAGATCGCTGTCATGACGTAGGCCGTTGCCAGGTCGATCCGGCAGTTCTTCAGTTGCTCGACGCCCTGGCGGCCCTCTTCGCGAATCCAGTAGCCGTAGCACAAGACGGTAACCGTTCCGCCCACGCCGCCCATCAGGGCGATCGTCCACATTACGCCCCCGGACGGGATGACGGGCCAGACCAGGCCCGTGACGACGCTGTCGATCGGCGGCCGCAAGGCGACGGCCGTGACCACGACCACGACGAACATGACGGCGATGCAGACGCCCATGATTCCCGAACAGACGATACCCTCCGGCCCGGATCAACACGACGGCGATCGCGCTGTGCAAGACGCCGTAGAAGATCTTGTTCGTGCCAAGACTTTCGACGCCGAACAAGGGGTAGATGGCGTGGCAAGTGACGCCGACGGCGCTCATCAACGCGGCGGCGACCAGGAAGCTCCAAACGATCAGGTAGCCGAGAAAGAACCATTGCGCCGCTTTGCCGAAGTGATCCACGCATCCCTCCAGCAGCGTGTCGCCGGTGGAAAGTTGCCAACGGGCAAGCCCCTCGTTGAGCACGAACTTGAGAAAGGCCCCCAGCACCACCGCCCAGAGAATCGTCAGGCCCAGTTCGTTGCCGGTGAAGGCGGCCGTGCCGAGGTCCCCCGCCCCGATGCCCGTCGCCGCGACCAGGATGCCGGGAGCGACGATCGACAGGATGTTTCGTAGCTTCTCAGGCATTGGGGACTGGGGACTGGGGGCTGGGGGCTGGGGACTGGGGACTGGGGGCTGGGGACTCTCCCCAATCCCAAA
>JABMRB010001454.1 GCA_013202865.1 Candidatus Nealsoniibacteriota bacterium
GGACACGCGGCTGGGTCGCCCGGTGGCGTTGAAGATCCTCTCGCCCGAACAGTCGGACGATGAAGAGACGCTTTTGCGGTTTCAGAACGAGGCCCAATCGGCCGCCCGGCTCGACCACGACAACATCGCCCGGGTCCACTACGTGGGTGAGGACCGGGGGCTGCACTACATCGCCTTCGAGTTTGTCGAGGGTCTAAACATCCGCGCGCTGGTCGAGCAGAAGGGGCCGCTCTCGCTGGCCGAGGCGGTTAGCTACACGTTGCAGATTGCCGAGGCCCTGGCCCATGCCGACGCCCGCAAGGTGGTCCACCGCGACGTCAAGCCGTCGAACGTGCTGATCACGCCCGAGGGCCGCGTCAAGCTGATCGACATGGGGCTCGCCCGACTGCGGGAGGATAGGTCGGCGGCCGATCTGACGGCCAGCGGCGTGACGCTCGGCACGTTCGACTACATTTCACCCGAGCAGGCCCGCGATCCCCGCACGGCCGACATCCGCAGCGACATCTACTCGCTCGGCTGCACGTTTTTCTACATGCTTGCCGGCCGACCGCCGTTTCCGGAAGGGACCGTGCTACAGAAGCTGCTGCAACACCAGGGCGACCAGCCGCCCGACCTGCGGGAGTTTCGTCCCGAGTTGCCCGAGGAGACCAACCGCCTGTTGCGGAAGATGCTGGCGAAGGACCCGCGGCACCGTTTCCGCGACTCGGAGCAACTGGTCGGGGAGTTTGCGTCGCTGGCCGAGCAGGTCGGTTTGCAGCCGATCGGCTATTCGGGCAGGGGCCTGGCGATCCCGCCTCAGCCGCGGGTGACGCTGTTGCAGCGCCACGTGCCGTGGATGGCGCCGGTCGTGGTCCTGCTGAGCGTCTGGGCCGTGCTGCACGTGCTTGCCGGACGAGACAACCAGGCATCGCTGCCGCGGAACTACCCGCCGCCGATCGTCCAAAAAGAGAATGAGCCGCCACCGGAAGAGCCGGTTGCAGGATCTCCGGGCAACGGTTCGGAGGATTCGCCCCCGTCGGCACCGGGCGACGACGACGGTTCGCCCGTAACGCCCGTCGTACCCGAGGTGATTCCGGAGCCAGAAGCCGTCGGTCTCGACGAGCCGGTCGTGCCCATGGTGATCGATCCACTGGACTGGCTGCTTCGCCGGTCGTTGGTCCAGGGAGGTTTGTCGTTGGAGGGGTCCCGGGGCGGGTTGTCGATTGCGGGCAAAGCGGGCCCGGGCATGGCTGCCGGCGTCAATGCGTCGTCGGTGGGAGTTACCGGGGCGACGGTCGGTCCGTCGGAGCCGGGTGAGGTCGGTCCGCCGGTCGAACCGGTGCCGACGCACAACGGCCCGCTGGTGGTCAACGAGCAAGGGGAAGGCGAGTACCGGTTCGCCACGCTCAGCGCCGCCTGTAGCGCGGCCGGCGACGGCGACGTCATCGAACTTCACTACAACGGCCTTCGTCAAGAGCGCCCGATCACGCTATCCAGCCGCGACGTGAAGATTTGCGCCGGCGAGGGCTATCGCCCGCTGGTCGTGTTCCGGCCCGGCACCGACGAAACCGATCCGGTCAAGTATCCGCGGAGCATGTTTACGCTAACCGCCGGTCGGCTGACGCTGACAGGCGTGGCCCTGGAGTTGCACGTACCGTCGGCTGTACCGGCCGAGCAGTGGTCGCTGCTGGAGATTCGCGGCGGGCAGACGGTGCGGTTGGAGAAGTGTTCGCTTTCGATCCGCAACGCCACCGACGCCGCGACGGCCGATCATCAGGACGTGGCGTTCTTTCGCACGGTCTCCGCGCTGGGGGCCGACGTGGCGGTCGACAGCGGCACGGCCACGGCGAGGGCCCCGGCCGTGATCAAGCTGGTCGATTGCATCGCCCGGGGTGAAGCCGTTTTCCTGCAGGCGGCCGACTTGCAGCCGGTTCAGCTCGACTGGGAGAACGGTCTGCTGGCCACGGCCGAGCCGGTGGTTGACGTTGCCGGCGGGCCGAAGCTGCCGCCGCCGGGTGAGATGCTGGCAATCGATTTGCGACACGTTACCGCCGCGGCGCGAGGCCTGCTGCGGTTGGCCGACACGCCCAGCGCTCCCTACCGGCTTCCGATCGAAATCGACTGCGTCAACAGCATCTTTATGACGATCGGCGGCGCGGCGTTGATCGAGCAGACCGGCACGGGCAATCTGAGCGATTTTCACGAGCAGATCAGGTGGGCGGGCGACCACAACTTCTACGAACAGGTCGACACCTTCTGGGCGACGCAGGGGCCGGCCGGGGAGTTGCTCTCCGAACCGATGGGCTTCGAGGAATGGAAGCTCCGCTGGGGCTCGCAGTCGGAGTACGAACCGCACCAGGATCAGGTCCGCTGGGCCCATCTTCCCGAGCCTGAGCTGCCGTCGCACGCACACGTTCAGACCGACTACGCCTTGGCCCCGTCGACGGCGACTACTGTGAACCGGGCCATCGGGGCCGCCAGCGACGGTGCGGACGTGGGTTTCCAGGCCGACCGGCTCCCCGAGTTGCCGGTGGAGCCTCCCGTCACCGAGCCGCCGCCGGCCGACTCTACGCCGCCGCCGGCCGATTCTTCCGAGTGATTGAACACTGCTGCCGGTGATGTACAATGTGTTGCGATGCGCAACATTGGAGTGCGCGCCAGGATCGGTACATCGCAAAGGAAGAAGTCCATGAGCGGCAAGTTCGTACCCGGGGCCGAAGCGGTTCGTCAACAGTTGGATTGGGGGTCGCTGGGCTGGTGCAGCCGGCCGGCCGACACGGAGGCGGAGAACCTCGTGGTGATCGAAGTCACACTGGCGCCGGGCGGCGGCCACGCCTTCCACCGGCACCCGCAGCAGGAGGAGATGATCTACGTGGTCGACGGCGAGGTCGAGCAGTGGTGTGAAGAGGAAATGCAGGTAATGCAGCCGGGCGACGCCGTGTTTCTACCGGGCGGCACGGTCCACGCCTCGTTCAACACAAGTGACCGCGACGCCAAGCTGCTGGCCATTCTCTCCCCGGCCGTCGGCGACGGCGACGGCTACGAAGTGGAAGAGGTCGCCGACGAGCCGCCGTGGAACACGTTGCGCCAGTAGCCCATAGTAGTTCATCATTTAGCCCCGGGTGAACACACCCGGGGTCTCCCCCATCATTTAGCCCCGGGTGAACACACCCGGGGTCTCCCCGCCATCACAAAATCACACACCCGACACATCCGGTACTTTGGGCAAGATAGAGATACGCGAATTCGCGCCGGACCAATATTGCACCGGCTTTGCATTTCGAAAGCATTGCCGCAGCTCGGTCGAGGCGACCATTAAGTCGGCTTGAAA
>JABMRB010001455.1 GCA_013202865.1 Candidatus Nealsoniibacteriota bacterium
ATTTCGGCGTACCAGACGTCGCTGTCGACGGCCGCGGCCTTGCGGCGTCGGGCGGCCCGCTGCAGGCGATGGTCGCTGGAGACGACCGTCAGCCGCCGAGGGGCCGAGTCGCTGCGGATCAACTCCTCGATCATCACGTCGGCGTCGCCGTGGGGCGATGCGAACCGGACCGTGATGCCCCGGTGCGTCGTCACACGGGGCAGCCCCCAGGGTGCCTCCCAGGCGTCGAAGACGACGGTGGTTCGGGAGATCTCCTCCGGCGGCAGCGATTCGGCCAGGAAGTTCAACAGCGCCAGCCGCGACCGCTCGAGCGATCCCGGCCCTACGCCTCGGCCGACGATGCCGGTGGCGTTCAGTAGGTTGTAACCGTCGATCAATAGCGACATCGTTGTAGCCACCTACCGGGAACGGATCACACGCGTGCCGGAAAGTTTGTCGTGCCAACCGACAGGAAACTTCCCGCCCAGGAAGGAGAACGGCTCGAACGGGATCATGCGAGAGAACGTGCGCCCGATGATCTGCCCGAACGTTGGTGTTTCGCCGTCGACGGTGACCACCCGTGTGCCCGTGATCAACTTAGCCAACGTCCTCCCCGCAACCGCCTCCTGAGGGACGTAGTAGATCAGTAAGAGCAACGCACCGAAAACGAAATCAGGCGTATTCTCCATGGCCTCCAACGCGGCCTCACCCCCGACGACTCCCAGGACGAGTCCCAGAAAGAGCGCAAGCGCCATAAAGAACATCATGTCGAGGATGTAGTTGCCGAAGCGAATGCCGGTTGAGGCAAGTTGCATTTCTTCGACCTGGGGGGCCACCGGCGCTGGCGAGACTTCAAAGGGCGACTCGTACGGATTCTGGTCTTGCATGATCGGCTCCTGTGAAAAAAGTTGCGGGTGGGTGTCGGTTTAAGCGTTCTTTGTCCATGGGGAAATGACGAAATACGAATGACGAATGACGAATGACGAAGGCCCTACGCGGATTCCAGGAGTGGTTGCACGACTTCCGGCTCGGCCGAGTCGTCATGCACGGCTTCTGCAATTAGCCGGTCTGTAATCTCCTTTAGATGGGCGCAGAGATTCTTGTCCAATTCGAGGAACTCCGGCCAGAGCGTCTCGTCAAGAAACTTCTGCGGCACCCGGGCCATCACGGTTGTGTATCGCTGGCGGTGGTACCGATAGGGCTTGATTGCGTAACGCCGCAAGAGGGCAACAAACAGCTTGCGCGACCACATGTTACCCATGCTGAATTGTTGCTCGACCGGCGGGTCTGATTGGCCGAGTTCCTCCAGCCGCGAACGGACGCGGTCTCGGGCGTTGGCGGCCGCATCGCGTTCGCCGGGCGTGGTCGCCCCGAGAAAAAGGGCCTCGATGCGATCCAGCGTTTCCCGCAGCTTTGCTTCGTTGGTCAACTCTCAATCTCCTCCATGAAACGAGTAGTTACCGCCGGTCGAACTTGATCCGGCCGCCAACGATTACGACCTCGGCGCGACCGGTGAGTTCCCAGCCGGCGAACGGGGTGTTGGTGCTCTTGGATTGGAACTCTGCCGGATCGACCGTCCAGCGGACCGCCGGATCGATGATCGTCACGTCGGCGTCGGCGCCAACTTGCAGGGTGCCCTTGGGGACGTGCAGGATGCGGGCCGGGTTGCAGGTCATCTTGGCCAGCGCGGTGGGCCAGGTGAGGTGGCCCGGCTCGATCAGCTTGGTGACGACCAGGCCCAAGGCCGTCTCGAGCCCGACGATGCCGAACGGTGCCCGATCGAGCTCCTGCATCTTCTTTTCTTTGGCGTGCGGGGCGTGGTCGGTGACGATCACCTCGATCGTGCCGTCGATCAGCCCGTCGATGCAGCCCTTGCGGTGGCCAGCGGCCCGTAGCGGAGGCTTCATCTTGTAGTTCGAATCGAACGAGCGGAGCGACTCGTCGGTGAGCGTGAAATGATGGGGGCAGACCTCGGTGGTCACCCGCACGCCGCGAAGCTTGGCGCGGCGGACCGCGTCGATGCTGCCGCCGGTCGAGACGTGCATCAGGTGGTATCGTCCGCCGGTGGCCTCGGCCAATGCGATGTCGCGGGCGGCCATCACGTCCTCGGACGCCGGCGGGATGCCCGAGAGCCCGAGGATCAGCGAGGTGAGCCCTTCGTGCATCACGCCCCGTTCGCTCAGTTCG
>JABMRB010001456.1 GCA_013202865.1 Candidatus Nealsoniibacteriota bacterium
GATGTATAGCATCCCCGGAGAGGCTACGGAAGGGGGGGTGATGGAATGCAGAATGATGAATGCAGAATACGGCGAGCCGCGGGGCTTGCCCCCGCGCTTCCGTCGCGCGGGGATGAACCCCGCGGCTCGCTGGAAACGAATAACAGGAAGAAACCGCCATGCGAATTCACAGAATCACTCGAACGTCGCTCCTTGCCGTCTGCGTGCTGCTATCGCTACCAACGGCGTCACCCGGGCAGACCGGCGGTGCGATTGTGCCCGACGCGAAGCAATCGGGCGGCGAACCGGACGGGATCGTGCAAGTGGCCAACTTGGTCTACGCCGGCACGAAGAGCAGCCGCTGCTTCTCCGACCACTTCCTGGTGACCGCGGCGAAGGAGTCGGCCATCTCCACCAGCCGGCGGTTCCATGCCGTGAAGCTCAGCAGCAAGAATATCTACGAGTTTCCGCTGCTGATCATGACCGGCGAAGGTGATTTCCGCCTCGCCGACGCCGAACGGGAGAGCCTGCGGGAGTACATCCAGCGGGGCGGCTTCCTGTTGGCGTCGGCCGGCTGCTCCTCGACCGAGTGGGACCGGGCCTTCCGCCGCGAAATGGCTACCGTCTTTGCCGACGATCCCTTGCAGCCGATCGAGATGAGCCATCCGATGTTCCATACCGTCTACGAGATCAAGACACTCAAGTCGGGCCACAGCCAGCCGCACCCGCTGGTCGGCATCAGCATCGGCGGGCGGCTCGGCGTGGTCTATTCGCAGGACGGACTGAACGACACGGGCCACACCCAGGGATGCTGCTGTTGCGGCGGAAGCGAACTGAATAACGCGATCCAAATCAGCGTGAACATCCTGGCCTATGCATTGACGTATTAACAAAAGCCCCCGCATTGCATGCGAGGGAAGATCACGCATGACGACCCATCGACTCACGCCGTCGCCGAGAATCCCCCGCATGCAATGCGGGGGCGTTTGGTGCAATGCGGATGGTATGACCGAACATGGTTCGACGCACCGGGCAAGCCCGGCGGCTAAATGGGTGATTGCTGTGGCGGTGGCTTGTGGCGGGTGCGGGTCGGAAACGGTGAAAGATCCGCGGCCGGTGGTGGTGGTCGTTAGCGGCGATACGGCCGGGTGGATCGTGCCATGCGGTTGTGCGTCGAACCAATCGGGTGGGCTGCCGCGACGCGGTACGTTCGTCCGGCAACTCCGCAAGAAGGCCCACGTGATCCTTGCCGATGCCGGCGGGGCGCCGGGCGGGACCGCCCCCTACGATCGCGTGAAGTTCGAGGCCGTCCTCCAAGGTGAAAAAGCGATGGACGTTGCGGCACACAACATCGGCGGACTTGAAGCGGCACTGGGCCCGAAATACCTCCGCGACGTGGCCCGGCGGCTCGACGTGCCTTTGATCTCGGCCAACCTCTGCGACATCGACGGCCGCCTGGTGGCCGAGCCGCTGCAAATCGTCGAGGCGGCAGGGCAACGCGTGGCGCTGATCGGCGTGCTCGACGAGCAATACGCCACCGAGAAGACGACAATCTTGCCACCACAACAGGCAATCCTCGACGTGCTCGAATCGGCCGCCGGGCAATACGACGCCGTGGTCGTGCTGGCTTACCTGGAAGAAGAGGCACTGCGGCAACTGGCCGAGGTCCTGCCCGAGGTCGACGTCGTCGCCGGTGGACCGACCGGGCAACCGGTCAAGCCCGAGCCGGTCGGCGCGGTGCTGTTGGCGTCGGCCACGCACCAGGGAAAATTTCTCGCCCGATTCGACGCGCCGACTGCCGGCGATTCCCGGCAGGGCGATTCCCGGCAGTGGACCGGCCGGATCATCGAATTGGACAAGCATTACGCCGACGACGCCGATCAGACGGCCAACCTGAAGCGGTTCTATGCGACGCTTGCCCGACGCGACTTCAAGCCGGAGGATACGTCGCAGTTCGAGTCGCTGTCGGGCGACCTGCGCGCCGGGTTCGGCGTCGCCGGTACCGAGCGATGCCGGGAGTGCCACGAGAAGGAGAGCCACACGTGGGACGATTCGCCGCACGCCCACGCCTGGGCGTCGTTGCAGAAGAAGGGGGCACACGTCGACCCCGATTGCCAGCGGTGCCACACGACCGGCTACGGCCTGCCGGGTGGGTTCGTGTCGGCGAAGCGGAGTGCTGCCATGGTGCAGGTCGGTTGCGAGAGCTGCCACGGCCCGTCGCAAGCCCATGCCGACGACGATGAGATCCAGACGGCCTACTACGCCCGGGCCGCCGACCGGTGTACCGGTTGTCACGATCGCGAGAACAGCCCCGAGTTCGAGTTCGATCCCTATTGGGCCAAGATCCGCCACGGCAAATCGTCCGACGCCGATTCTGAGGAGGTCCCCCGATGAAATCACTATGCATCGTACCGTTGAGCCTGCTGTTGGTTTGCTGCGTGTTGCCGATGGCAACCAGTTCCCAAAAGCCTACCGCGGAAGAACCGTGGATAGCAGAACCGGACGTGACCGAAGCCAAAGTGGAATCGCTCCCGTGGTTGTCGAGTCTTGAGGAAGGCTACCGCAAGGCGTTGACGCAGCAGAAACCGGTGCTGATCCGCGCGGGCGTCGAGTGGTGTCGCACGTGCGGCAAGCAGGCCGCGGAAATCGAGACGCCCAAGGTCCAGCAGGCGCTTGCGATGTGGACTCTTGTCTATTTCGACGCCGATCGGGCAACGGAAGATGCGCGGCGGTTGAACGTTAGCACGGTGCCCGCGTTGCGGATTCGCACGGCCGCCGGCGTCCACGTGGCTTCCCACGACGGCTACCTTGCGCCGCAGGACCTGATCGCATGGCTCGACGAGCACTACAAGGCGGCTACGGCCGTGCCCAACGCCGTGTTGCTCGAAGCGGGCGCTCCCGATGCGGTCGCGGTGGGGCAACTCGTCGAGCAGTTCGAGCATCGCAATCCGGCGGTTCGCGAGGCAGCCATCCGGCGGCTGTTGCCGCACCCGGACGTTGCCCGGCTGGCCGTGGTCGAAGCGTTTGGCGAAGGGAGTCTGGCGGTGCGTTTGGCCGGCTTGGAACTGCTCGACCGGTGGCAGGCGCCGATCGCGGACGTCGATCCATGGGATCCCGAAACGATCACCGCCGAGCGTCTGGCCGCGCTGGACGCGTGGGCCGCCGCGCCCGTGGGTGACGCGGCCGCCAAGCCGGAGAAGCTCTCCGACGAGCAACTCACGGCCGCCCGGCAGTCGATCGTCCGGATGCTCCGCGGAACCGAGGCGGAGGCCGTCGCGATCGGCGAGCGGCTTGCCCGGCTCGGCGAGACGCTGCTGCCGGAGGTCTACGAGCAACTCAAGACGACCGCCACCGACCGCGACCGGCGGCGGCTCTTAGCATTGCGCTACCGGCTGGTGACCAGCGATTCGTTGGCGTTGCAGTGGCCGGGTGGATTGCAGCGGCTGGCGGCCACGGATTTCCGGCTCCGCCAGCAGGCCGCCGAGGAGTTGGCTCAACTGGCCGGCGTCAACGATCAACAACTGCTACTGGAGTTGTTCAGCGATCCCGACCCGCTGGTTCGCGAGATTAGCCTGCGGGGCCTGCATAACATCGGCGGCAAGGCGGCCACCGCCGCGCTGGTGAAACTGCTGAAGGACCCGGAGCCGAACGTCCGCGCGGCCGTGCTCAAGCAACTTGAGGAGGCCCCACAACCGAGCATGGTGCCCGAGATTGCCGAGTATCTCAAGACGGAAACGGACGCGGATCTGATCGTTCACGCCGTCCGCTTCCTGCGTGCCACCGGCGGCCCCAAGGCCATTCGCGCGATGCTCGGGTTGCTGAAACACGAGAGTTGGCAGGTCCGCGCCGAAGCGGCCGCGGGGATCAGTAAGTCGGACACCTCGTTCAGTTCCCATAGCAGCGGGATCAGTTTTGGCAGCATCAGCATCGACGCTGAGGCCGACGACGGCGGCGCGGCCTCCTTGCAAGCCGACGTCTACGCGGCGCTGATCAAGCTGTTGGACGATCCGGAAGCCTTCGTGGTGGCCAAGGCGCTCGAAGGGATCTCCGGCGCCGACATGGTGGTGGCCGTCGACCCGCTGCTGGCGGCACTCGAGAAGCATCCCGATCTGGCCGTGAGCATCGTCCAGACCCTGGCCGGCGGCAGCAAGATGCGGGTCAAGGCGTTGCCTCACTTGCGCAAGTTCACGACCCATGAAGACGCGCCGATCCGCGCCGCCGCGCTGAGAGGCCTCTACATCGCCGCGCGGCAGTCGATGGAAAAGGAACTGGCCGCCGGGCTTCAGGACACCGATTCGATCGTGCGGATCGCGGCCGCGAGCGTGTTATTTGGCATGCTGGAAAACAAGCGAGAGCAGGCCGTGCAGAACTCGTCGCGCCGCCGCAGCGGCGGCGACCCGTTCGCGGTCGAGATCGACGGCGACCCGTTCGGCGGAGGCGTCGTTTTCGAGCCCCAGCCGAGTCTGATGTCGCGGGCCGTGCGACTGTTGGGCGTGGGCGGTAAGAAGGCCGAGGAAGAGGCTTTAGTACCACTAGAACCGTCCGACGACACGCCGCCCGACGACGAACCGGTCGACGAACCCTCTGCGGACGAGGAGCTTGCGGCGGACGATGAAATCGAGTCGGGCAAGATAGCCCCGCCCGAGGTGCAGAAAGAAGACCCCTGGGACGACTGGTTGACGAAGTTCTACGGCGGCACCGGGCATGAGCCGTGGATGGCACCGATGATCGAGCCGCTCGAGAAGATGCTCACTGCCGAATCGGCCGAGGAACGTCTCGTCGCGGCCATGGTGCTGGTCCCGCTGGGTAAAGGGGAAACGGCCTTGCCCGTGTTGATCGAGGCCGTCCGCGCCGAGCCCAAGTTGCTCCAGAATGCGCATCCCATCTTGCCGTGGCTGGTCTGGCAGGAGCGACTGCATACGTTCCACGAGCTTCGCCGACTCGCGCTCAAGGGCAACCTCACGCAGTTGGTTTACGCCATGGCCGAGGTCTCCGACCGCCGGGCAGCCGAGCCGTTCTGGGAAATGCTGGCCGACAAAGAGATTGCAGCCACGGCCGCCCGCGTGCTCGAACAGGGACTCCGCAAGGCCTATTTCGGCGCGCAGGCCGACGATCTCGACGAGGTCCGGCCCGCGCAGAAGAAGGAGTTGGCCGACGCGGCCCGACGGCGAGCGCTCTCCGGTCCGTCGACGCAGCGAATCGTGGCGCTAAGCCTGTTGACGATCTCGGCCCCCGACGACGCCGTCGAAATCGCCGGTCAAATGGCCGACGAGCCGGATCTCGACGAGAAGGCGCAGAACGACGCCTTTGCGGTCCTGCTGGTCGGCAGCCCGGTCACTGAACGCCACAAGGCCGCGCTGGATGCGCTCTCCGACGAACGGCCCAAACGCCGCGCGATGGTGCTGCAATACTTGGTTCAGGGAACCTCCGCGCTGCAGTACCTCAGCGTGGGTATCTACCTGAACATCGACTCGGGTGAGAGTTTCAGCAGCCACAGCAGCGGACAGCCGATCATCCCGGAGCCCCCGCCCGGTGTCCGCACCGAGCACGTCCGGCCGTTGTTGGACGACCCGGATCCGAAGGTTGCTGCCTACGCCGGTTACCTGGCCGCCGTGGCGGGCGAGCCGGCCGGACTGCAACCGCTGCTGAAGTATTGGCACCTGCACCGTAGCGACGATTACTACGTCGACCGGCTGATGTACCGCGCGATTGCCAAGCTGGACGATTCCAGCCAGATCCGCGTGCTGGAGGCCATCTACACCGATCTCGAAAGTTACTATTACGGCGAGTTCTATTGGACGATTCGCATCATGAGCGGCCGCGAAATCCTCACGTTCCGCAAGCGAATCCGAGACGAAGTCGGCATGGAGAATTTGCAGTAGGATAATTGCGCTATATACACACGGCTTGCCGCTCAGGATGTAGGGTGGGTCGAGGCACGAGACCCACGCGTGACACTCAAACCAATCCTCGAGAACGGGAGACCACACCATGAACCGGCGAACATGCACCATCCTGTCGGCCGCCGCGCTACTGATTACACTCCTGTCGATCGCACTGTCACCGGCAACCGCCCTGGCACAAGCCGGCGCAGCGACTCTGCCCGCGGGAACCGTCGAGGGCGTCGGAAATGTAACACTCAAACAGCCGGCCACGATCGTGCGGATGCACCTGCAACTGACCGGTAAAGGCAAGACGCTCGAGGAGTCGTTCGAGAAACTCAAGATCCGCCGCGGCGAAGCGACCGCAAAGCTCGAGAAGCTTGCGGTCGACACCGACTCGATCGAATGGGGCACGCCCGGGCTCTCAGCCATCGAGTCGGCCTACCAGCAGCAGTTCGAGGCGCTGGTCCGCCAACGACTCAGCAGCGGGCAGTCCGTCCCCAAGGGGCTGAAGATCCCCAGGACGGTGACCACGACCGTGTCGCTCAACGCCGAGTGGCCGATTGCGGCCGAGGGCCACGAGAAGCTGTTGGTGGCCATGCAGGCGTTGCAGAAGCAGATCCGCGACGCCGATCTGGCCGGACTGAAGCAGCCGGAGAAACTCTCACCCGAGGAACAGGAACTGGCCGAGGAAATGGCCGCCATGATGGAAGACTCCGGCGAGGGGCAACCCCCGGTCGGCGAGCCCAGCTTTGTCTACGTCGCCCGGATCACCGATCAACAGGTCGACGACGCCATGGCCGAGGCTTTCAAGAAGGCCCGCCTCGCCGCCACGCGACTGGCCCGGGCCGCGGGCATGACGCTCGGGCCGCTGGCGTCGCTAAGCGGCAGCGGCGGCGGTGCCGAGAACACCGACGACGACGAATACTACGGCGGCGGTTTCTACGGCGGAAGCAACTACGCGCGGATGAACTACATCCGCCAGATGATGGCCATGCGGTCGTCGTCCGACCCCGACGACCAACAGAACGAATCCATCGCCATCGACCCGGCCGCACTGACGTTTCAATTCTACGTAAAGGCGACGTTTCGCATTGGGGAGTAGCGTGCTTCCGTGGTGAGTTCCCCGGTAAGAAGTCCGAGCCCAGTGCCCCGCCGAAACAGTCGTAGCCACCGGCGGCTCATTTGTGGTATATTGCGGACGGACCTGTACCATGCACCACGGACCTCCAAATGAACGAGCAAGTACCCGCCATCGTCGGCCTCGGCGAGATTCTATGGGACGTCTTCCCGGACGGCCCTCGGTTCGGCGGCGCCCCGGCGAATTTTGCCTGCCATGTTGCCGCGTTGGGCCGCACTGCTGAGATCGCCGCCGCGGTCGGCCAGGACGAACTGGGCAAGCGGGCCTTGGCGGAGTTGCACACGCGCGGCGTCGGCACGCGTTGCGTCGATCGTCACGCAGACCGCCCGACCGGGACCGTGACGGTCTCGCTCGACGACGAAGGCCAGGCGTCTTACGAGTTCGCGGCCCAGACGGCCTGGGACGCCATGGCGTGGTCCGAGGAGCTTGCCCAACTGGCCCCACGGACGTCGGCCGTCTGCTTCGGCACGTTGGGCCAGCGGAGCGAACGTTCTCGCGAGACCATCCAGCGATTCGTGGCGGCCACGTCGGCGGCACTGCGTCCCTCGCTGCCGGCGGCACTGCGGATCTTCGACGTCAACCTGCGGCCGCCGTTTGTCACCGACCCGGTCATTCTCCAGTCGTTGGATCTGGCCAACGTTCTGAAGCTCAACGACGAGGAGTTGCCCGTCGTGGCGGCGTTGTGCAAGTTGACGGGCACGGACGTTGAAGTGATGCAGCAGCTTGCCGATCGATTCACCCTGAGAGCCGTCGCTCTGACGCGAGGTCCCCGCGGGGCCGTTCTGATCCGCGACGATCAGGTCAGCGAACACCCGGGCGTGGAAACGCAGGTTGTCGACACGGTCGGCGCCGGCGACGCGTTTACGGCCGTACTCGCGCTTGGGCTGCTCGACGGCAGTGATCTGGCGGCGATCAACACGGGCGCGTGTCAAGTGGCCGCATTCGTTTGCTCGCAAGGCGGTGCCACGCCGCAATTGCCCGGGGGGCTTGTCAACACACAGACGTAGCGAACGCAGACTTTCGTAGCGAGCCGCGGGGCTTGCCCCCGCGCAACCCATGGTGCAAAGCCGCAAGCGGCCACATTCAAGGATGGAAATCACATGAGAATCTCATTGATCGGCACCGGACGCGTCGGTTCGACGCTGGCCTTCCAGTTGCTGTTGCGCGGGCTGGCGGAAGAACTGGTGCTGGTCGATCGGAATCGGGAGATCGCCGAGGGAGAAGCGTTGGATTTGCAGCACGCCGAGGCGTTTACCAGCCATCCGATGGCCGTTCGGGCGGGCGAACTCAGCGACACGGCCGGCTCTGACCTGATCGTCATAAGCTGCTCGGTTCCGTGGAGCCCGGACTACGCTAGCCGGTTCGATATCGGCCGGGACAATCTGACCATCTTCAAAGAGATTGTTCCACCGCTGGCAGAGTTTAGCCCCGACGCGAAAATCCTGGTCGTCTCCAACCCCGTCGACGTCATGACCTACCACGTCATCGAGCTCAGCGGCTTCGGGCCGAATCGGGTCTTCGGCACAGGGACGTTGATCGACAGCGGGCGGTTCAGGGCCTTGCTCTCGAAGAAGCTCGGGATCCATCCCGACGATCTCCGGGCCTACATCCTGGGCGAACACGGCGACACCCAGTTTCCCGTCTTCGGCATGGCTTCTGCCGGCGGTGCCCGAATTGCCGAGGACGCCGCCACGCATGAGCTCTCCCGCCTGGCCAGTCTCTCGGGCTACGACGTGGTGCATTGCAAAGGGCACACCAACTTCGCCATCAGCATGGCGGCCACGCTGGTGGTCGAGGCAATCGCCTGGGACACGCGCCGCACCATGCCGTTGTCGGTCCATACGAACGGTTTCCTCGGCATCGACGACGTTTGCCTTTCCCTGCCGGTGGTGGTTGGAAAAGAAGGGATCACCCAAGTGCTCCACCCCGACATGGGCGAGAATGAAATCGCAGCCCTCAAGAAATGCGCCCGGACCGTTCGCCACGGGATCGAACAGTCGTTGCTGGAGTGAGTAAGCCTGTAGTAAAGAAAGGGAGTGAAGTGACAGGAAGAGCCCTTATCCTTATCCTTCTCGTCCTCATCATGGCCGGCTTGACCGCCGCGGCATCGGCTGCGGACGTTGCCCGGGATATCATCGCCGACGGCGGGTTTCGGGGCGGGCTGGTGGTTCATCTCGGCTGCGCCGACGGGAGACGGACCGTGGCACTGCACGCCGCCGCCGGCTGCCTGGTGCATGGCCTGGACACCGATGCGGCCAGCGTAGCCAAAGCTCGTGAACATATCCGGTCGCGGGGGCTTTACGGCAAGGTGTCCGTCGCCCAATTCGACGGCCGGCGCCTGCCGTACGTCGACAACCTTGTGAACCTCGTGGTGGCCGAGGATCTCGGCGATGTGAAAATGGACGAGATCATCCGCGTGCTGGCGCCGCTGGGCGTGGCTCACGTCAAGCAGAACGAGAAGTGGCAGAAGACCGTCAAGCAGCGCCCCGAAGGCATCGACGAGTGGACCCACTACCTGTACAACGCCAGTGGCAACGCCGTCTCCGCCGACCGACTCGTCGGTCCGACCCGACATCTGAAATGGGTTGCCGCTCCCCTCTGGTCGCGCAGCCACGAGTACACACCCAGCATGGCCGCGATGGTCTCTGCCGGCGGAAGGATATTCTCGATTCACGACGACGGAGTCCGCGGCGTTATCGACCGGCGCGTCGGCGACCGCTGGATGGTCCATGCGCGGGACGCCTTCAACGGCCTGCTCCTCTGGCGACGGCCGATGTCCGAAGACTGGGGTGCGGCCGCATGGAACGGCCCGGCCAATTGGAGCACGCCCATGTCGATTCCAAGGCGCCTGGTGGCTTCAGGAGACAGAATTTACGTGACGCTCGGTTACCGATCGCCGGTAACGGTCTTGAATGCCGTAACGGGTGAGTTGATTCGAGAGCTTGCCAACACCCGGCACACCGACGAGATGGTGCTTCTGGACAAGACGCTTCTGGTTCGCCGCCGCAAATTGATTCCCGACTATTCCGCCGAGGCCAGTGCGTGGAAAGTGCAGTTGAGACGCGGGCAAGAAATGCCTGCCGCCTCGCCGGGCGATGAGACGATCGCCGCCATCGACGTGGATACCGGGAAGACGCTTTGGCAGTGGGAGGATACGCGGATCGTCACCCTGTCGCTGTCTGCCTGGCAGGGACGCGTCTGCTACCACAACTTCGAGGAACTGGTGTGCCTGGACCTTCCAACCGGTAAGCTGCTTTGGCGGATGAACTGCCCGTCATGGCCGGATCTGGTGGAGACGTCCGGCACGCTGGTTATGTACGAGGACATGGTGTTCTACGCGGCCGATCGAGGCCTTCACGCCTTCGATGCCACCAGTGGAGAACTCCTGTGGAAAGGGCCGCGGATTTGCCGTACGGGCATCAGGCACACGGCCGACTTATTGATTGCAGACGGCTTGCTGTGGAGCGGAATTACACCAGACATGCCGACCGGGAATATTCCCAAAGAGGTATCTCCTTTTGCGGTTCCCGGGTTTTCCGGGGTGGTTCTGCAAGGGCTCGATCCCCGCTCTGGGCAGGTCAAGCGGCGCGTGGACATTCAGAAACTGATCAGCGACGGTCATCATATTCGGTGCTATCGAAGCAAGGGAACCGATCGCTATCTGATGTGGCCCAAGCGCGGCACGGAGTTTGTCGACGTCGTGGATGGCAAGAATCATACGCGTACGGACTGGCTGCGAGGTGAATGCAGCTATGGCGTCATGCCGTCCGACGGCCTGGTTTTCGCGCCGCCTCATCCGTGTATATGTTCTCCCGGCGTAAAACTGGACGGCTTCTTTGCCGGCTCTGCTCGGCCCGTTACTCCTGAAGCGAGTGAGGACGACCAACGGTTGCGGCGCGGGCCAGCCTACGTGTCGCTCCCCTCTCCCTCTGGGAGAGGGGCCGGGGGTGAGGGCGGCATCGCAGACAAGTCGAACTCTGATCTAACCTCCCCTCACCCGGCGGCTGCGCCGCCACCCTCTCCCGCAAGCGGGAGAGGGAAAGATTGGCCCATGTATCGGCATGACGTGGCCCGCAGCGGCGCAACACAATCGGCTGTCGCGTCCCATCTCACCACCCGCTGGAAGAAGCAACTCGGCGGAAAACTTACCCAGGGTGTGATCGTCGGCGGCAGAGTGTTTGTTGCTTCAGTAGATCAACACACGCTTTACGCGCTGGATGCCGACGATGGCCGTACAGCTTGGAGCTACGTTGCCAGCGGGCGCATTGATTCGGCACCGACCGTGTCAGATGGTCGCGTGTTGTTTGGCAGTCATGACGGCTGGGTCTATTGCCTGCGGGCTTCGGATGGCGAGTTGGCGTGGCGGTTTCGCGCGGCGCCCGTCGAGGCGCGTCTGACGGCCTTCGGCCAACTGGAATCCCCCTGGCCCGTACTGGGCAGCGTGTTGATTCACCGCGGCGCCGCGTACGTCTCGGCCGGGCGATCCAGTTATCTCGACGGTGGAATGTATCTCTACGGTTTGGACGTGAAGACGGGCGCCGTCGTGCATCATCGCCATCTCGAGGGCCCCTGGCCGGACATCTCCAAAGACGTTGGCCAGCCATACGCCATGATGGGCGTGAAGCCGGATCTGTTCACGTGTAATGGCACGTTACTTTCCATGGGGCCCCACGAGTACAAAATGAATCTGGCGGATCACCGTGAGTTCAAGCCCGATGGCGAGACAAACACGCCGAAGTCCGACCTGCACCTGATGGCCAGCAGCGGGTTTCTTGACGACACGTGGCATGACCGAACGCTCTGGACGCACAGTCGGGCCTGGCCGGGGCGCGGGGTATTTTCGGCCGCACACATCGCTCCCAAGAGTGGGCAGATAATCGTCTTCGATGAGTCCACGACCTATTCGATCAAGGCGTTTCTGCACAAGACCCACATGAGTCCCATGCATGTTCCCGGCGAGGGATATGGCCTGATCGCCGATGCAAACGACAACGAGCCCGGGAGGAACTTTGCTAGGATGGCGCCGCCGCGGTGGAAGGCCCTTGTGCCGATACGCGCTCGCGGTCTGGTGCTGGCCGACGACACGCTGTTTCTGGCCGGTTGTCGCGACGTGATTGCTGAAGACGACCCCACGGCAGCGTACGAGGGGCGCGGGCCGTCGCTGCTATGGGCCGTTTCCGCGGCCGACGGTACAATGATCGAGGAATATGAATTGGACGCGCCGCCTGTCGGAGATGGCATGTCGGCCGCCGGGGGCAAACTCTACATCTCATCGACGGAGGGGACGGTTACTTGTCTCGCTGGTCGAGGCATTGACGCTCGGTAGCTCGACTGTTTGAGTTCTGGCCATTTGTCGTTCGTAGTACCGGCTTTAGCCGGATATGGGGTGTCTCGGTGTGCCCCGGCAAAGTGTTTTCCGCCTGAAGGCGGTACTACA
>JABMRB010000143.1 GCA_013202865.1 Candidatus Nealsoniibacteriota bacterium
CCCCCCGGTGTATTCACCGGGGGCTAAATATTCACCGGGGGCTAAATATTCACCGGGGGCTAAATATTCACCGGGGGCTAAATTCGACAACGGGGCCGCTTATGCGGATGCCAGCGATGCAGAACGAGACGATCCGCCGAAAATCCCAAAAAAACCTGTTTTCCGGCGAACCATTTGCTGCCGATGAGTGTCTACTGGAGTGACGGGCCCCCCTTGACACAGCCTGCCGATAATGGGAGACTATGTATAAGGGACGGTTTGCCCTGCGGCATTGCAGGGTACCCCGGTCCACCATCGTATTTTCTGTCTTTTGAAACCGCGCTTAGCGCAACGAAAGGATGAAGCCATGCGACGTATTATGGCTGCACGCACCGACACGATCGCCACCGCCACCGCCGTCATCGGCCGCGGCACCGACGTGATCCGTACGGCGACATCCCCGCTGCGCGCTCTCGAACATGCGCGGTTGTTTCTGTTGCGGCTTACCGGCCTGATACCGGCGGGCATGCACGTGGCCAATAGGTGTCACGTGCAATCGACCGTCGGTGTCGGCGGCGCGGCAAGGCTACTCGGGTCAAAATATGATCCGAGTACGGCCTGGCCTCGCCCGGTCCGGCGCGGAGCATTACTCGGCAGATCCTAGGCATCGACGCCTGGGACTGAGACTGCTGAGGGATGCACGCGGGCCTCGAGGCCGAGCCGGCGATTGAAACGGTGCTCCGTTCTCATTCGCCGCTCGATTTCCGCCCCCGATTCCGCCGTCGGATTCTTGCCCGTTTTCGACAGATGCTTCATAGGAAGACAGAACCATGACCATGACTCAAACTCAAACGATCCGAGAGAAGAACGAGCTGGACGAGTTGGTCCTCGCTGCGCAGCGCGGCGACCGGCAGGCGTTGGGCGAGTTGGCCGTCCGATACGAGCGGGCGGTCTACGCCGTCGTCTTCCGTCGACTGGGTAACCACGCCGAGACGCAGGAACTGTGCCAGGAGGTCTTCATTCAGGCCCTGCGCAAGATCGGCCAGTTGCGCGACCCGCGATGCTTCGGCGGATGGATCCGCTCGATCGCCGCCCGAATGGCGATCAACCGGGCAATGCGGCGCGGCCCGGTCGTCTCGACCGAGCAGACCGCCTTTGAGGCGAACTGCGTCGATCGCCGGACGCCGCTGGGTGCTGCGCTCTCGCGGGAGCGCGAGGACCAGGTACACGTCGGAATGAAGCGGCTGCGGGCGATGGACCGCGAGACGCTCAAGGCGTTTTACTTCGACGGCAACTCGCTGATCGAGATGAGCGAGAAGTTCGACTCGCCGGTCGGCACGATCAAGCGGCGTCTGCACACCGCTCGAAAGCGCCTGGCCGAGCAGTTGCACGCCCTGGCCCCGGCCTGAGCGTTCGTTCGTAGTACCGCATTGATGCGGCTCCGAAAAAATGCCCCCAACCGTTGGGGTGAAAAACCGTTGGGGCGGCAGTTCAACTGCCGCCCCAACTCCCTTTCTTGCCGCTTGCGGCTTCGCACGCCCGCTTGCTGGCAGCGGCCCACCGAAACCGCTACAATATCCCGGGTAGGGTGGGTCGAGGTACGAGACCCACGGGTGGAGCGTCCAACCGACCGTTACCACGTGGAGCACCAATCCGACTACCACGTGGGCCTCGTACCTCGACCCACCCTACGGACCATTCAAACCACATCGAGAGGACCGTCGCCATGCATCGTCGAACAAGAACCGTCAATCGGCACCTGATTCTCATCGGCATCGTCGTCGGATTGATTGCCATCTGCACCGGCGTCGCCCGCTCGGCCGACGCACCGGCGGACGGCTCGTTGCGGATCGCCAACGACGAAAACACGGTCTCGATCTTCGACGGCAAGCAGCCGGTGGCTCACTACCGATTCACCGACGTACCGTTCAAGCCGTGCGTGCAGCAGTGGTTCACGCCGTCGGGGATCAACGTGCTGCGAGATTCGCCGCACGATCACAAGCATCACCACGCGCTGATGTTCGCCGTGAGCGTCGACGGTGTCGACTTCTGGAGTGAAGCCGCCAATTGCGGCAAGCAGCAGCACCGATCGCTGACGAATCTCGGCGTCAGCACGGGCGACGGTGTCACGCGTGCCCGTTTCACGCAGCAGATCGATTGGACGGCCCCGAACGTCGAGAAACCGCTGGCGGCCGAGCGGCGGACCATCGAGGCCTGGACGGCGGACGACCTGGACGCCTCGCTGCTGGTCTGGCACACCCATCTTGAGCCGGCCGGCGGCCGCGAGTCGATCACGCTGGGCGGCTCGCACTATTTCGGCCTGGGGCTCCGCTTCATCGAGTCGATGGACGGCACGGGCAAGTTCTTCTACGCAGACGGCAAGCCGGGCGAAGTGGTCCGCGGCGCCGAGCGCCTGACCCATACCCGCTGGTGTGCCTACACGGCCCCAGCCGATGGCAAGCCGGTAACCGTGGCCGTGTTCGACCATCCGACCAACGCTCGCCATCCGGCCGCGATGTTCACGATGCCAAATTTCGCCTACATCTCGGCCACGCTGAACCTGACGAAGGAACCGCTGAAGATCGAAGCCGCCAAGCCACTAGAGCTAACCTACGCCGTCGCCCTCTGGGACGGCCCCGTCGAGCCGGCCAAGATCGAGAAGCTCTATCGCTGGTGGGTGAAACAGATTTCCGGCAAGTAGCCAACCGGTGCCAAACTCCAGGAGGCACGTTCCAGGGAAAAGAACTCCCCTTCACGCGGCCGGCATCGGGCCGCTC
>JABMRB010000144.1 GCA_013202865.1 Candidatus Nealsoniibacteriota bacterium
AGATTGCCACCGCCATGGGCGTGAGCAAGTCCACGGTGATCAGGTATCTGCGTTACGTTACATAATTAAAAACTCAAAAACTATTTCCAAAAAGGTGGGGCTTGGGTCCCCTATAGCCACTGGGGCAGGGCGCCTTCGGTCGTGTTCTTCTTCTGGTGGTGGGGGTTTGTCGTTCGGGGTGTGTTGGGAGAACGGAGGCCCCATCGCAAATCACAACGGTGGGCCTGCTTGATGCACAACCGAGCATTCCAAAATGGGTCCTTTTCCGGGACAACCTCCACCGATCCAGGAAGGCCGTTTCCTACGGCGGTCGTGAACACCGACGCGTCCAACGGAGAATGCGACTGTCCCTTTTCTTCGCCCCAGCGAGCAACATTGGCGGCCCTGCCGCCCCGGCCCTACTTCTCGAACAGTTGCAGTTCACCGATGGTCGGGACATCGTCCCGGGTCTTGAGGAGATTGAGCCTGACCCGCTGGGCTTGGACCGGCGGGAAGGTGAACCGCTTCATGCCGGCGATAGTCGTGCCGCGGGCGATTTCCCTCCACTGGCCGCCTGCCTGATACTCGATGGTGAACTCTTGCGTACTGGGGAACTGAAGCTCGGCGATAACTATCCGGCCGATCGTTTTCACTTCACCCAGATCGACCTGCAGCCAACCACTTCGGCTCCCGACGACTCCAGCCCAGCGAGTGTCTGAATCGTCGTCAAACGCTTTTGACGGCGCGTAGGTTCTGCTATAAGAGGACGAGGCGGTCGCCTGTTTGCCCGAGGATAACGACGGTTCCAACTTCAGCTTGCGGGGGCTGCCAAACGGATTGATCTGAATTGGATCAGCAGGCAACGGGCTGATGATCAAATCGGTCGTGGAACCGTCGGTTCGCAGAATCGCTTCATTGCCCTTGGCAAGCGGTAGTTCATAACTTCCGTCTTCCGATCGTTCAATATCCATCGGCTTCCCGTTGATCAGCACTTTGACTTTACCACTCAGATTCGGTTGCACTCGACAAGGCTCACCCGCGAGGCTCTTGATCCGGACCCAAGCGGTTTTGCCGTCCTTAAGCTTAGCACTGACCAAGAAGGCTCCTTCAGCCCGAAGATCATGGAAGACAGCGCTGTCCCACGATTTGGGGACGGCCGGGAAGACGGTGATCTTGTTTCCCCAGCTTTGGAGCAGCATATCCTGAAGTGATCGGTTCAGAACAATCGCGCACTCGATAACCGGCGATCCTTCGATGTACATCGTGTTAGGTCGGACAAACCGCTTGTCGGCCATATGCCCATGGATCTGTTTGATGGCATTATCCCCGTCGCCCAGCGTCGCATAGAGCGAAGCGGCTGCCGCCCGTGACCAACCGTTGATCCCTCGGCTATTGCCAACCGTCAGCCAGTGGAGAACGGATTTCTCCAGTAGTTCTCGACTCTCGGGTTGTTCCCCAGTCATGATGTGGAGCGGATGGACCATTAGGATATGCGACCAGTGCCTATGCGATTTGGTATAGGAGATATTGGCACCGATCCGCAGCCCGTTCTCATCGACCGGATAGGCAACCAAGTCGCTCAAGGTCTGCCGCCAGGTTGGAACCAGCGGGTCCTTCAGATCATACCGCTCGTTGAGCTGAATCAGAGTCTGGCATCCCCAGCGAAGCAGCGAGAGATTGTAGTTATTATCGGCATCGTCACCATATTCAGGCGAATGGAGCGTTGGAAGATGAAGCTTGCCATCCTCCCCTTTCTTGAGGATCTTAAGATAGAGGTTGATGCTATCGCGGAGCAGCGGATAGAACGCATGCTTCGATTGGTCGGTCACCATGCCATGATTCATGGAGTATCGGTACTGAAGATAGTAGTTATGGAGCGCCCAGGTGAAATCTCCGGGGTTGATGTAACTGCTTGGTGCAGCGGATCCGTCGCCGCGCAGCCCTTCTTGGCAGGTGGTATGGGAAACGGTGGCACAACCGTCGAACCCCCAGATATCCTTGGCATTACGGTAGAAGTTGGCCCGCTTGGCGTCCATGAAGTTGGTGAAGGACTCGCCCAGTTCCAGCCGGTTTCCCGTATAGACCGGGAGATACAAGGTCTGGATATTGAGATTCCACCAGATGCGTGGCCAGCCCGTATTGCGATACCAAGGGCCAAGCAGGTCAACCGGCACCAAGTGTGGCCTGGAAGCGCTGGCCAGCTTGTAGAACTGAATCCAATAAAAACTTTCCAACTTCGGATCGGGAACGGATACCATGCTC
This sequence comes from Candidatus Nealsoniibacteriota bacterium, assembly GCA_013202865.1. Lineage (GTDB taxonomy): Bacteria > Planctomycetota > Planctomycetia > Pirellulales > Thermoguttaceae > JABMRB01. Next base: position 2,242 of record JABMRB010000144.1, read on the forward strand.
TTGGGATAGAAGTCGTGCCACCAGTCTCGATGAGATTTAAGCAGGGTTTCAAAGTGGGTGGCGGCGATCTTCTCGACCGTAGCGACCGCTTCGCGAGTGGCCGTCTTCCCGGGAAAGCTATCCGCAATGCTGATTATCACCCGGCGTCCTTCACCCCGAGGGATTTCCCGCCAGGCAGTAGCAAACTCGCCGCCAGCAAAGCGAGGTTGCGTACAAACGGCAATCCCATTGACGGTATCCGTGCTGGCCGATGGATTCGGGGGATCCTTAAACCGGCTGGCATTACGCTGGTCAACACAAGGCCGGGCCTCCCAAGCAAAGGCGGCGTCTTTCTCTCCCTCGGTGAAATCGACATCGGTAATCAGCACCATCTCATGAGTATGGATAAAGGACCGAAAAGTGACGGTCCCCTTATCCGTCGTGATGATTCCCCGGACTTCGGCATTCCATAGATCCATCCGCATCGTGCCATTTTGGATCTTGCCAACGGTGGTCAGCACCAATCCACCAATCGGAAGTCGAGCATTATCGCGACGGTGTTCGGTGACATCCGAACGTCCCATCTCCCAACGCAGGCGGTCGGGACCGTCTTGGTGGATAGTTGATCCGAGCATGCCATTGCCGAGAAAGGCTCCGTAATCGAAACTCGCAGGCAGGGCATCCCAAATCAGATCGTGACGCCCAATAAACGCTGGCCAATCAACCTCGACCTTTACTGGGCACCTAGCCGTCGTCTCCGCGGTCGGAGCCACCTTGCCGACATCGGCAGCCCAAGACAAGCCTTCGCCAAAGATAATCAAGCAGCCCAGCGCGAATGCAACAACACTTTGAACTGGTTTCATCATCTAATCCTCTGATCCGGCACGCCCCGGGGGTTCGCTCGTTATGAATTCTTCCTACCCGCAGTATAATCCGCCCGCAGTAGCAGAACTAGTCGCCCTTGTCCGAGATGTTCTGGGGCAATTCGGCGATGAAATCGAAGACGCCGAAGACTTAGAAGTTGCAGCGCGGGCCGGCTTTGGGGTCCTCGGCTGCGGCTTCGACACACCGCCTGCAATTGGCAGCCTGCGTTAACGTGCGTAGGTAAAATCGACCTCCGCACCGAAACGGTATGACCAAGCCGCCTCAAAATACGTTGGGTTCTCAACGCATCCGAGGAACCCCGGCACAACCGTTTTCTGCGATGGCGTCATCTATCACCCGATTGAGGATGGATTCTGGCGTCACCGGCGTCAATACCCTTCCCCCCATAGGAATGTTCCGAGCACGGTCGTTTGATGAGTCGCCTCAGCTGTTAAGCGTCGCAGAGTCACCTGTATTGCTTTGGCTGCGGCGGCGTTTCCGCACTCTCCGAACGATGCCTACGACCCCGATGCTTACCGTTGCATACAGCAGGCTGGAAAGCCAGATGACAGCAATGTGATTGGGTCCGTCGAAAGAAAGCCCAAGCCCCATGAAGTGGTTCAACAGGAGTCCAGGCGCAACGAACAACATAGCTGGAATATCCAGAACATGTCGAACACTTTCGTTGAATACGGTCCCAAAGTAGAGTTCCACAAATAGCGTTAAGCAAAGCACGATGCCAACAGCTACGTAATAGCTCTTTCCCATCTGTCGTCTCCTTGCCAGCTTGCATTTACACAGTGACAGTGTCGCAGGACCCTTCTACGCATTCGAGATGACCAACAGAACAGTGAGGTACCTTACCGAGACCCGTTTGAACGGGGCAAACATAGCCTTGCCCGGACAACCGTGAAGCGAAGCTCCCGTCGGGCGAGGACTGCCATACTATGTGGGCTCCATCTGCGGACCGATATAACAGAGGGGCCCCGATTTTCAAAGAAGGAAGGGTCCGCCGGGGGGCGGGGGGTTGTCGCCCGGGAAGGAGGGCTGTTCGAGCGAACCCGATGGCTGAAGGTCCCTCCGGCCGCACGTCGAGAATCGTTGGGATTACGGCTTGTCCGAAGAAGGTCGCACCGACCGTTTTTGGAACGCGGCCGATTGCCTGCTGTTTTCCGCCCGATTGAGGGAGAGCCGACGGCAACTGCCTCGCGTTTCAAGCTGTCGGCTGCCGGGAGGCATGGTCGTTTCTTTAACGGTGGTATTTTGAGACACCATGCACGAAAAGAGCCGTCGGAACCCGAGGGGTCAGTTCTGCCCGGCCTAGAGCTTACGGACGCCTTTGTCCTTGACACTGGCGAAGATCTTGCCGGGCTCGGTGAATAGCTCCCCTTGATTCGCTCCGACAAAGCGATTCAGATTATCGGTTGTGTCGATCGCGATTGCAGACAGGGAAGCTTCGCCCTTGATCTTCCCGGCCTTGACCGCGATCTTACTGCCTCTTTGACGTCGGAGCGTGCGCGCGAGCCCGTCCGACGTGCGTCACAACGGCGTCACCAGAGCACGGATAGTCCTGCCGCAAAGCTGTCCGAGTTGGCACCAACCGATGTCTGGGCTCGCTGAGAGATATACGCGATCTTCATCCCCACCTTTTTCGTGATTGGGTAGCCGAAGCTGAGCCCCCAAACAAGACTGTCCCTCGGGTCATCCTTGCGGATTCCGTTCACGGTTGATTCTCCACCCAGGCCATAGCCAATTCCAGCGCCAGCCCAGAGGCCCGGTCGGAAAGTGTAGTTGACGTGTCCCTGGATGGTATAGAGCGGATCCTGTTCGAGGTAGTTCCCACCGAAGAATTCGTCATTGTCAGTGTAGATCCAGGATGCAACCGTCACTTCCGTTGACCATTTGTCTCGGTTGTGCAAGACTCCCAACTGGGGGCGGAAAGTGAATCGGTTCGTGCCAAGGTTGAGGAGTTTGTCATCGAGATAATGACCCGTCGGGGCCTGCACAACCAAACCCAGTCCCACGATCGTTTCACTATCTGTGGCGGCCCGGTATTCGGCGAACTCTGCGCCTCTTAACGGCGGTGCGCCTATCAGGTTTACGGCGAAGCGCAGCGACATATCAGACCAACCGCTACGCGAAGTGGTGGTGGGCACGCCATCAAGCAATCCGCTCCATCGAGCATCCTGGTAGGATTGCAGCCAGTCGACGCGTGCCGACTTCCCTGCCAGTTCGAAGGTCCGAATGTACTTCACGGGAAAAGTATGCATCTCCAACGCCACGTCCTCTATCAGGAGGACAGGATCGAATGCGATATCGGCGTTCGTGTAGGCATATCCACCGCCAGCAAAATTGACCCCAACTGGCAGGTGACTCCATCGCCGCGGCTCCAGTTGCTGTGCCTGGCATGGGAGGGCCAAACAGGCTGCGGCAAGACACGCCGCAGCAAGTCGCCAGCTTACGGAATCGACGAGGAATCGCATCAAGGGGTATGACCGTCCTATCTTGAGAACATCGGATACCGAGAGGCTGGCATGATCATCGTTATCGTCAGTCTAAATGGGTAAACTTCGGCGATTGCATTGATCGAGTCGGAATCGCGTCTCGATATGAAGCGAGCCCAGCCCCAGAAAACGTTCCTTTGATCGGGCGCCCCGATCACGGCCCTGGCGGGGGGTGGTCGTCTAACCGTTCCAAATCGCCCGGCACGATTCTGGCGCCTCGAAAAACGTGTACCAAGTTGCGGGGATCGGCTTCAAAGATACCGGCCCGCTGATGGGGGGCAGGATCGTTCCTTTATCGGTCGATTAACGGGATGTCTCACCTCTCACGGCTTTTTGAGACAATTGCTCGGCCAGACGGCCATCAGTGTCACCTGTAGTTGCGACAGGCCTCGACGTAGGCCTCGATGTTTTCCCACGGCACTTCCGGCTCCAGCATGTGCGTCGGGCAGCAGAGCAAGCCGCCTTGCTGCCCCGCGGCATCCAAGTTCCGCTTGACCGTGTCCTTCACTTCCCGCGGTGTAGCAAACGGCATCGTGGTCTGCGTGCCCAAGGAACCGTTGAAAGAGAGCGAATCCTTGTGCCGCGAGAAGACCTCGATCGCATCCATGCATTCCGGCTGCACTGGATTGAGCACGTCAATTCCGACGGCAACGAGCTCGGGGATCAACTCCGTCACGTGCCCGCAGGAATGGTATTGGATAATCACGTCCGGTTTGACGGCCTTTGCCGAGTCGATGACCTTCTTCAGGCGGGGTTGCAGCCAGGCCGAGTACATGCCTTTGGACATCATAATCGTTTCCTGCATTCCGACGTCATCCCCAAGGGCGATGATATCGGCGTCCGCGGCGGCATATTTCTTTGCCCTGAAGCAAGCCAGATCCGTGATCTTGTCCAGCAGAAATACGGCCTTCTCGTCCTCCATGGCCATCTCGGTCATGAGGGTCTCCATTCG
>JABMRB010000145.1 GCA_013202865.1 Candidatus Nealsoniibacteriota bacterium
CGACGTAACTCCTTATTTCAAGCCGACTTATTGGTCGCCTCGACCGAGCTACAGCAGTGGTCGCCAAATGTAAAGGCTGGGTCAAATTAGATTCAGCGCGAATTCGCGTACCCTATCTTACCCAGAGGTGCCGTGATACCGCCGGTTGAAGATCTCCGGATCGAATGGATCGCCAGGGCCGGGCGACGGGGCGCTGGGATGCGGCGGCTGTGGCTCTTGGTCCGGCGGGGGGAAGTCGAAACCGGATGTCTCGGCCGGCATCGCGTGGACCGGGGGTTGGTGAGCGGATGAGACGGTCTCGGGCACCTCGGCCTGACGCTTTTGCGATACTTGAAATACCCAGTCGACCAGCCGTTGGTATTGCGCTACTTGCGAGTTGGTGAAGACGGGCGTCTTGGCCGTGCCGTGCGGATTGACCGGAGCGGTTAGCAACGGGCTGGCCTTCGGGTCCTTGTGATCGATCCATTGCAACGCGGCGTGCAGGTTCCTTTGCGTCAGCCGGCGACGCGGCGGTCGGCCCACCTGCGCCCGGAGCACGCGGAACTTCGTCTCGGTGCTCGCGCCGTGGCAGCCGGCGGCCGTGCAGCGGTTGACCAGCAGCGGCTGGATTGTCTGCGTGAACGTTTCGACCGAGCCGGGTGGCATCTCGTCGGTCAAGCGGTCGAGCTCCTCCCAGTCGGGCGGCGGTTGGATGGGCGATTGCGCGGGCAATGCCGGCTTGGGTGGCGCCATGGCCAGACGAAGCCGTCGCTCCAGGACGGCGATGGCCGGGTGCGTCGGGTCGACGTCGATCGCGGCCGCCAATGCACTGGCGGCGTGCCCCAGCAGTTTGTGGTGTTCGCACCAGGCGGCCAGTCGCAGATGATCTTCGACGCTGCCGTTGCGCGTTGCCGCGCGTTTCTGCCGGTATCCCTCTTCCAGGTCGCGGCAGAGCAACTCGACCGAGTCGGCCTGGATGCGGATCTCGCCGTTTTGGACCGCCACGTAGTAATACTCACCGGCGCGGCTGATCCTGCCCCGGACCGCTTCGCCGTTTCGCAGCAGCAGCAGCCCGTCGACCGGCACCGGCTCGATCGCCAACGGCCCCTCCGCGGCCACCGCCACCACGGCCCAGACCGCCACGACCACACAGACCATCGCGGCCGCACCGATCGCCAATTGTCGCAAGTTACCTAACATAGCGGGGGGAGAGTATGGCATCCGGGCGTCGGCGTCAAGGCGAGTATTGCGAGTCGCAAGTCGTTGGTAGATAATGCGTTACGGTGTTGTTTGAGGTGGGGATTTATCAATCGAACCACGGATTACACGGATAACACGGATGGGAAGCAACGAAATGCAATGCTCCGCCAATTCTATCCGTGACATCCGTGGTATCCGTGGTTTCTTCCTGGTGGAACTCGATTTCATTGCTACAGCCTCGATTTCTGACCCCTTTTGCAGGTCCGTATGCACTCTAAGGGTATGACAGCAGCAACGGCAGATCGGCGGGCCGAGGCGGCCGAACTGGTGCGGGAGCATCAGGCGGGCGTGTGGCGCTATCTGCGCTTCCTCGGCTGCGAGCCAAACGAAGCCGACGACCTGGTGCAGGAGACGTTCCTGGCCGTGCTCCGCGAGGGGTTCGAGGTCCGCTCGCCCAAGCAGACGGCCGCCTACCTGCGTACGGTGGCGAGAAACCGGCTGTTGACGGCCCGGCGAAAGCAGCGTAGCCGTCCGGCAACAGTCGGTATCGAAGCTGCCGATATCGAGGCGGCCGAGGCGGTCTGGGCCCAAGTGGCCGACGAAGACGGCCTGGACGACTACCTCGTAGCGCTGGACGAATGCCTGAAAGTGGCCGTCAGCCCGCGGGTCCGCCGGGCGTTGGAGCTTCAATATCGCGACCGGGCCGGCCGCTCAGAGATCGCCGCCGAGTTGGACCTGGCCGTCGAGGGCGTCAAGACGCTACTGCGGCGCGCCCGATCTGCGCTGCGGGATTGTGTGCAAAGGAGACTCGAACGATGAGCCATTCAAGCGACCCCAAACGCGACGAGTTGCAAGATCGCCTCATGGATCAGGCGCTCGCCGAAGTGCTCGGCGGCCAGCCACCGCCCGACCTCTCCGAGCAGATCCTTGCCGCTGCCGAGAAACAATTTCCCGTTTCCCCGCAGCAAAAGGAGCACGTCGTGAAGAAATCGAAACACCGTTTCCGCAATTGGGCCATGGGCGCCACGGCCGTTTGTTTGCTGGTGGGCGTGACTATCGGGTTCTTGCTTCCCGCCGGGGGAGTGCTATGGGATTCGGCCGGCAGGCCGTTCGCGCCCATTTTCAACGAAGCTCCTTACTGGCGTTACTCGCCCGACGGCCAAGGCCCCGGCCAAGCCGGCGACCGGTACGGTCACCTGATCGAAAACCCCTTCTGTGCGGTCAAGGACCATCCGCTTTCGACGTTTTCGATCGACGTCGACACGGCCTCGTACGCCAACGTGCGGCGGTTCCTGTTACAGGAGGACATGCTCCCGCCGCCGGATGCGATTCGCATCGAGGAGTTGATCAACTACTTCGACTACGACTACGCCGGCCCGGAGGACAATGGCCCAGAGGATGCTGTGCCGGTGGCCGCACACATCGAGGTGGCCGCCTGTCCGTGGAAGGCCGGCCACCGACTGGTCCGCGTCGCCCTGAAGGGCAAGGAGATCCCCGCCGAGCAACGCCCGCCGAGCAATCTCGTGTTCCTGCTGGACGTCTCCGGCTCGATGGACCAGCCCGACAAGCTCCCGTTGCTCAAACGTGGCATGAAACTCCTGGCCGAACAGCTCCGCGAAAACGATCGGGTAGCAATCGTCGTCTACGCCGATGGCGAAGGGCTGGTGCTGCCTTCCACGCCCGGTGCCCAGCGGGCGAAGATCATCGACGCGCTGGACCGTCTCGAAGCGGGCGGCTCGACCAACGGCGGGGCCGGGATCGAGTTGGCCTACCGGATCGCCCGGGAGAACTTCATCCGCGGCGGCGTCAACCGCGTGCTGCTTTGTACCGACGGCGATTTCAACGTCGGCACCACCGACACGGGCGCCTTGCAGCGGATGGTCGAGAAGAAGGCCCGCTCGGGCGTGTTCCTCTCGGTGCTCGGCTTCGGCCGCGGCAACCTCAACGACGCCATGATGGAGACGATCTCCAACAAGGGCAACGGCAACTACGCCTACATCGACGGCATCGCCGAAGCCCGTAAGGTGTTGGTCGAGCAGATCGGCGGCACGCTCGTGATGATCGCCAAGGACGTGAAGATCCAGATCGAGTTCAACCCGGCCCTGGCGGTCGCCTACCGGCTGATCGGGTACGAGAATCGCATCCTGGCGGCCGAGGACTTCAACGACGACCGCAAGGACGCCGGCGAGATCGGGGCCGGCCACACCGTGACGGCCCTGTACGAAGTGGTGCCGCCGGGCGTGGAGATCGATCTGCCCACGGTCGATCCGCTCAAATACCAGGCCCCGGCCCGGCTCAGCGAGTCGCCGCCGGCCGCCAACGAACTGCTCACGCTGAAGCTCCGCTACAAGAAGCCCGACGCGGACGAGAGCAAGCTTCTCAGGTTCGCCGTGACGGACGCCGACGCGAGCTTCGGCCAGGCCGGCGGCGAGCTGCAATTCGCCACGGCAGTCGCCTCGTTCGGAATGCTGCTTCGCAACTCGCAGCACCGGGGCACGGCAACGTACGACGCGGTGCTCGAGATCGCCACAGCGTCCAAGGGCCCCGACGAGCACGGCTACCGTAGCGAGTTTCTAAAGATGGTCCGCCGCGCGAAGGCACTCGCCCAGCGCTGAGTTGCCCGTTGCAGGACGACGATCATCGGTCCATGGCGGACTTGTCGGCTTCCAACGCGACGGTGACCAACGCGGATTCTGGGGCGTTGAGATCCCAACTAGCCGTGCCGACGTGCTCGGCCAGATTCCGCCGAATCTCTCTGTAGCCGTCGGCAGACACGTGAAGTTCGTGGTCTGTCAGGCGAACAACGCCGTTATGCGTGAAGAAGGAATCGGTGCCATAAGCCATGAAGGTTGTCGACACTTGAGCGATGCCCTGTGAATTGGTCTCTGCGGCAGCCGTCGCGAACGCGACGTTGTCGCTGAGCCGGACCGAAGCATCTGAAATGGGATCGCCTGACTTTGCGTCGATGACCTCAAACGGAACGACAAAGGTCTGATGTCCGACCCAACACACGGACGCCCCACCCCAAAGGGCAAAGATGATCAAGATGATACCGAAGAAGATGCGGGCCGGACCTCTTCTCCGCGCTCCGGCTACAATGAGACCAACTCCCAGCAGCAGAATGAAGATCAGGCCGCCAAGCAGTCCGCGCCACGCGACCAGCCCGAACAACAACGCAAGCACGGCCGTGAACAGCAGGGCCGTACGCAGACTGAATTGCAGCGGCCGTCGTTCCGACGTCGAATCTGCCACGTCTTCTCTTGATGAGGCCATCTTGCTGCACGCCCTTCAATCACTCGGCGCCCGCTGCCCGGCGAAGAACGCCAAATCGGTGACCCAATCGGCCCGGCCCTTCCTGCATTCTACCAAACGTCAAGACCCCGCGAAAGGAGGAATCCTCTACGCGGCATTGCATGATGTTGCAGGAGGCGGAGACGCTTGACTCCGGAAGATCCAAGCCGTATGGTGAGTCAGCCAGCCATCGTTCCTCGCGGCTCGACCCCAGCCACCCACCGCGTTTCCGTTGCGTGGGGGCAAGCCCCGCGGCTCGCTTCGCCAAACAACCCCAAGGACCATCCACAATGCATCGCACGTGCCTCCTAACACTCATCACGGTCGTCTTGCTCGTCGCCGCGGCCGGCGCCGCCGAGCGGCCCAACGTTATCTACATCATGACCGACGACCTCGGCTACGGCGACCTTGGCTGCTTCGGACAGCAGCGGATCCAAACGCCTAACCTCGACAAGCTGGCCGACGAAGGGATGAAGCTGACCGACTACTACGCCGGCTGCACGGTCTGCCGGCCGTCGCGGCTCGTGCTCTGGACCGGCCGGCACGCGGGCCATACGGCGATCAACTCCAACGCCGGCTACGTCTTCAAGCCGGAGGACGTGACCGTCGCGGAACTGCTCCACAAGGCCGGCTATGCCACCGGCGGCGTGGGCAAATGGGCCATGGGCCGGCCCGGCTCCGGCGGCGAACCGAATCAGCACGGCTTCGACTTCTGGTTCGGCTATCTCGATCAGGGCGAGGCTCACAACTACTACCCGCCGCACCTCTATCGCTGCGCCGGTGAGAAAGTCGAGCAGGTGCCGCTGAAGGGCAACGTATTGATGGACGACACCAATGCCCGCGGGCGAGTTGCCAAGCCGGAGCACCGCGTCACGTATTCCCACGACGCGATGACCGACGAGGCGTTGGACTTCATCCGCCGCAACCGCAGCAAGCCGTTCCTGCTGCACGTGCATTGGACGATCCCGCACGCCAACAACGAGGGCGGCCGGGTCACGGGCGACGGCATGGAGGTGCCCGACTACGGCATCTACGCCGACAAGCCGTGGCCCAGCACCGCGAAGGGCCAGGCGGCGATGGTCACCCGGATGGACGCCGACGTCGGCCGGTTGGTCGCCTTGCTGCGCGAGTTGGAGATCGAGCGGCGGACGTTGATCCTGTTCACCTCCGACAACGGCCCCCACAGTGAAGGCGGGCACAAACACGAGTATTTCGATTCCAACGGGCCGCTACGGGGATTCAAACGCGACCTCTACGAAGGCGGTATCCGCGTGCCGACAATCGCCTGGTGGCCCGGCAAGGTGGCGGCCGGCTCGACCAGCAGTGAACCGTTGGCCTTCTACGATTTCCTGGCCACCGCCTGCGACGTCGCCGGCATCGATCCGCCCCAGCAGACCGACGGCGTCAGCTTCCTACCCACGTTGCTCGCCAAGCCGGACGACCAGACGCATCACGAGTATCTCTTCTGGAAGTACGGTAAGAAGGAGGCCGCCCGCATCGGCAAGTGGAAGGCCGTCCGTCTGGCGCCCGAGCGGCCGCTCGAATTATACGACCTGGCCGACGACGTCGGCGAGAGTCGCAACGTTGCCGGGGAGCATCCGGACGTCGTTCAACGCATGGAAGTCGCCATGCGCCAGGCCGTGCAGCCGTGAACTCTCGTTCCCAGGCTCCGCCTGGGAACGAGTGGGATCTGGTGCGTTTCACGCACCCTACTTTTTCTCGGGCGGCTTGATCGAAAAGAGTTCCTTCTGGACGAAAATCGCCACGAAATGACGCGTGCCGGTGATCAGTTCGGATCGCAACAGGATCCAACCGGCCTCCTCGGCTTGCTGCGTCAACAGACCGGGCGACCAGGCGTGGTTCCTTGCTCCTCCGGCAGCCAGTGCCTGATAATGCTCGATGACCACCAGTCGTCCGGTCGGCTTGAGCACGGTGCGCAACTGCCGCAGGTAGTCGACGTGTCCGTCCTTGCTCAAGTGATGGTAGGTCTTCGAGAGGAAGGCCAGGTCGCAGGAGTTCTCTTCCAGGCCGGCGCCGTCGGTGGGACAAAGATACGGCTTGACCTGCGACGTTTCGGCAAACTTCTTCTTCATCTTGTCGACCAGATCCTGCTTGACTTCGCCGGCATGGACCACGCCCGTCTCGCCGACGACCGCGGCCATTTTCTCGGTCCACCAGCCGTCGCCGGCGCCAATGTCGACGACGACGTCGCCCGGCTTCAGGTCTAACTCCTTGAGCACGTACTCGCTCTTCTCGCGGTAGGGATAACCTCCGCGTGCGGCAGCGGCGTGTTGCTTCTCATCGGTTACCCGGGTGCTCTCGCCCGAGTCGGCCCGCGCCACGGCCGCCGGATACACCGCAAACAAAACCACCGTCAACGTCAATAACACTCGCCGAACGTCTCGCATTGCAGAACTCCTCAATTGTCGATCTCTCGTTGGTGCGTGCCCAGGTGTTTCGACCGTCGAGGCCGGGCGTCCGCGTTGATACGATAATCAATTGTCGTTGCTGGTGAGCGGCTTGTCAAGCGGATGCGGGGCGAGGGATTGGGGTCAAGGAAACGACTACACAACACCTCCGTGGGCTTCCGCCCTCGGCTAGCGACTCTCGGAGCAGCAGCCCCAAATCCCAAATCCCAAATCCCAAATCCCAAATCCCAAATCCCAAATCCTATGGCCCTTCGGTCAAC
>JABMRB010000146.1 GCA_013202865.1 Candidatus Nealsoniibacteriota bacterium
ACGCTGTGCCGCCGGCAGCGAGGAACGCTGTGCCGCCGGCAGCGAGGAACGCTGTGCCGCCGGCAGCGAGGAACGCTGTGCCGCCGGCAGCGAGGGACGCTGTGCCGAGTTGCTGTTCGACAATCTGAACGACCCGCACCAGATGCAGAATCTGGCGGCCGAGCCCGCCGGTGCCGAGCCAATGCGACGCTTCCGCGACCTGCTCAAGCGGCGGATGGAGGAACTGGGCGACACGTTCCAGAAGTGTACCTGGTATCGCGAGCACTGGACCAAGGACCGCAACATCCTCCGCGGCGCCAAAGGCGGCACCCACGACCTGGAGGCGCTACAAGCGATCCTCGAAAAGTACTCCATTTAGCCCCCGGTGAATACACCGGGGGGAACGTGCGTAATTTAGCCCCCGGTGAATACACCGGGGGGCAGGTTTTTCGTGATCCCCCGGGTGTATTCACCCGGGGCTAAATATGTTCACCCGGGGTTAGATGTGGAAAATGGGGGTTCTCTTGGGTGAGGTTGGCGGCGCCGAACCACCGGCGACCGGCCCCCGCACTCGGGGGGCGAAGAAAAAGTATGTCGGTTTGTTTGGCAAGTCCTATTCGACAATCGCTTGCCGCCGTTGTATACTAGCCCCAGTTTGGCTGGGAGCTAAACGCACGATTGACACTCGCGCCCGAAAGGACTGCGGCTCCATCCATCCCGCCGGAGTCCGCAGAATGGTTCCACTCACACTTGGTATGAGGAGTTGCCCCACATGAAGAAGCACGTTCGATTCACGATGGTCGTTTGTCTGTTGCTCGTTGGCTGTACGCTCTTGGTCGCCCCGCCGGCGGTCCGAGCGGCCGGATACCTGGGCCCGACGGCTGTCGTTGCCTCGGCCGACGGCCAAACATTGTTCGTCGCCAATTCCGACGCAAAGCAAGTTTCGGTGGTGATCGGCGGCAAAGTGTCCTCGATCGCCGTGCCGTCCTCTCCCACCGGACTGGTGCTCAGTCCCGACGGGGCGACGCTCTACGTCACCTGCATCGGCACGACGAGCACCGTCTGTGCGGTGGACGTGAAAACCGGCAAGGTGACCGCTACGATCCCGGCCGGCCATACGGCGATCGGCCCGGCGATCAGCCCCGATGGCAAGCGGCTCTACGTTTGCAACCGATTCGACGACGACGTCTCGGTGATCGACCTGGAAGCCAAGAAGGAGATTGCCCGGCTGCCGGTCACCCGCGAGCCTTATGCCGCGGCCATCACGCCGGACGGCAAATCGGTGTTCGTAATCAACCACCTGCCGCTGGACCCGTCCGACGGTTACGACGTGGCGACGCGCGTCACCGTGATCGACACGGCCAGCAACCAGACCAGTTCGATCCGGCTGCCCAACGGCAGTTCCGGCATGCGGGGAATTTGCGTTTCGCCCGACGGCAAGTACGTCTACGCCACGCACATCCTGGCCCGTTACCAGATGCCCACCACGCAACTCGAACGCGGCTGGATGAACACCAACGCCTTGACGATTATCGACGCGGCGTCCAGGAAGTTCGTCAACACGGTGCTGCTGGACGACGTGGACCTCGGTGCGGCCGTTCCGTGGGGTGTAGCCTGCACGCCCGACTCGAAGACGATCTGCGTAACCCACGCCAGCACGCACGAGCTCAGCGTGATCGACGCGACGGCCCTGCTGGAAAAGCTGTCCGCCATGCCGGCCGACAAGGAAGAGGCCGCCGCGAAGGGAACCGATTCGAGCGATCGCGGGATCTACGCCTCGGCCACCGCCGCCGACGTACCCAACGACCTGGCGTTCCTGGTCGGGCTGCGGCGGCGAGTTCGACTGCAAGGCGGCGGGCCCTGGACGCCGGTCGATCCGGTCGGGGTCAACGGCCCGCGCGGGCTGGCCGTCGCCGGCAATAAGGCCTACGTGGCGCTCTACTTCAGCGACAACATGGCCGTGGTCGACCTGGAACCGAAGCCCGGCAACGTGGTCTCGACGGTCGCCCTGGGCCCCAAGCCGAACCTGACCGTTCAGCGTCGCGGCGAGATCCTCTTCAACGACGCATCGATCTGCTTCCAGCACTGGCAAAGCTGCGCGAGTTGCCATCCCGACTCCCGCGTCGACGCCTTGAACTGGGACCTGATGAACGACGGACTGGGTAACCCGAAGAACGCTCGCAGCATGTTGCTGGCCCACAAGACGCCGCCGGCGATGGCCTCGGGCATTCGCCCCGATGCCGAAGCAGGCGTTCGCAAGGGCATCACGCACATCCTGTTCGCCGTTCGGCCGGAGGAAGAAGCGGTGGCGATGGACGAGTATCTCAAGTCGATGAAACCGGTTCCCAGCCCGTATCTGGTGGGCGGCAAACTCAGCCCGGCCGCCGAGCAGGGAAAGAAGCTCTTCTTCGACGAGAAGATCGGCTGTGCGAAGTGCCACCCCGAGCCGCTCTACGCCGACGGCGAGATGCACGACGTGGCCAGCAAGGGCCAGTACGACCGGCGCGTCGACTTCGACACGCCCACGCTGATCGAGTGCTGGCGGACCGCCCCCTACATGCACGACGGCCACTACACCACGATGAAGGATCTTTTCACCAAAGGCAAGCACGGCGCCAAAGGCGGCAACATAGACAACCTATCCGACAAGCAGATCGACGACCTGGTCGAGTTCGTCTTGTCGCTATAGTGAGTGGTTCTGCTAGCCGGCCGCTTGCGGCTTAGCAAGCACGCACGAAAACACGTTGGGGTGGCAGTTACACTGCCACCCCTTTTTGTTGCGCGGCTACTCTCGCCCCACGACATCGAATACTCGCACAACCGATCCGACTCGGATACAATGAGATCCCACCATTCTGGACACTCGACATTTCGCAAGAAGGAGAACAAACGATGAGACAGAGCAAACTGTGGAAGACGATCCTGGCAGTCCTGGCCGTAACGGTCGCTTCGCCGGCCGCCATCGGTTCCGAAAAAACCCTGATCGCCGATAAAACGCTTGTCGCCTGGGTCGCGCCGGCCAACCTGACCCAACGCGGCGGCAGCGTGCTGACGATCGAACGAGCGGGCGACGCGTTCGATGCGATCGTGCTGGGTGAACTCGCCGCGGGCAAGTGGATGGCTGGTAGCAACGGGCTTGCTCGAACGGAGAAACAACAGCAGGATTGGCCCGCGGAGACCGCCGATGCCGACACGCTCGTGCAAATCGCCGTCGTTTACAAGGGCAAGCAGGTCACCATCTACCGCAACGGCAATAAGTACGCCGACTACACGGCCAAGGGTTCCGAGCGGTTCGGCAGCGACAGCTTCGCGCTGCTGGGGCTGCGGCACGTTGCTGCCATGCCCGAGGGCCGGTTCTTCACCGGCTCGATCGACGACGCCCGAATCTACAACGCCGCGCTGGACGCGAAGCAGATCGCCGCGCTGAAACCCAACGAGCCCTCCAAAGAAAAGCCCTTTGCCTGGTGGGATTTCGAGCAGGGCCGCACGGCCGACCGAATGAACGCGCTGCCGGTGAGCACGTTGCAAGGCGACGCCCGAATCGTCGACGGACGGTTGCAGCTCGTCGGCAACGGAGCGTACATGACCGCGTCGAGAACCGCACCGAAAACCGGGCTCGCCGGCGTCGACCTGGGCGACGTCAACAGTTCCGCCCGGGCACTGAGAGAGCACCTCCTCGAAGACCCTTACCGCCCCGGCTATCACTTCGCCGTCCCGGAAGGCCGCTGCATGCCCTTCGACCCCAACGGGGCCGTCTTCTGGAAGGGCCGATACCACCTCTTCTATATCTTCCAAGACAAGCGAGGCCACAACTGGGGGCACGTCTCCAGCACCGACCTCTTCCACTGGCGACATCATCCCACCGGCCTGACTGCCGGCATGTTCAGCGGCAACTGCTTCATCAACAAGGACGGGCGACCGACGATGTGCTACCATCAGGTCGGCCAGGGGAACGCCATGGCGGTGGCCGTCGACGATCAACTCAACGAGTGGGAGAAGCTCGAGTCGAACCCGATCACCCCCGAGACCACCGAGGGCGATCCGCATCACGGCAAATATCGCTCCTGGGACCCGTTCGGATGGATCGAAGATGACACCTACTACGCCATCTTCGGCGGCCAGCGAGCGGCCGTCGCGAAGTCCAAGAGCCTGACCGGCGAGTGGAAGTACACGGGCGACCTGCTAGCCAATACGGTCGAGGGTGTCGCGATCAACGAGGACATCTCTTGTGCCGATTTCTTCAAGATCGGCGACCGCCGCATGCTCCTGTGCATCAGCCACCGGCTGGGTGCCCGCTACTACCTGGGCGAGTGGAAGAACGAGCAGTTTCATCCGACGTTTCACGAGAAGATGAGCTGGGTCGACAATTCGTACTTCGCGCCCGAGAGCCTGCTGGACGACCGCGGCCGACGGATCATGTGGGCATGGATCTTCGACAGCCCCGGCTTCAAGACCCGAATGGACTACGGATGGTCGGGCACGATGAGCTTGCCACGCGTCCTCACGCTCGGCAGCGACGGCATGCTACGAATGAACCCGCCGGAGGAAATCGAACGGCTCCGCTACAACGCCCAAAAGCGAACGAACCTCGCCGTCAAGCCCGACTCCGAGCTATCGGTCGCAGGCATCGGCGGCAACAGCATCGAACTGGCCATGGAGATTAGCGCCGCCGGTGCCAAGCAATACGGCGTGAAGGTCTGCTGCAGCGGTGACGGCCAGGAGGAAACGGTCGTCTTCTACGACGCGGTCGAGAAGAAGCTGAAGATCGACACGAACAAGTCGAGCCTGACGGAAGGCCCCAAGAGCATCGAGGCCGGCCCGCTGGAGTTGAAGGCGGACGAGCCGCTGAAGCTCCGCATCTTTGTCGACAAGTCGGTCGTCGAAGTATTCGCCAACGGTCGCCAGTCGGTCATGCGGCGGATCTATCCGACCGGCAAAGACAGCATCGGCGTAAAGCTCTTCTCCAACGGCGGCCCGGCAAAAGTTGCCACGCTTGAGGCGTGGGAGATGATGCCGTCGAACCCGTATTGAGCGCGGGCGGGCGGTGGAGGAGAGGGTGGTCCGATTCTCAGCGGCAACGGCCGGTTGCTGGAGGCTGGCTACTTGGCTGATTCTGGCGTGCGCATCTCGTCCCAAAGATGATGAAGTCGGATGGACCTGCCCCTGACGTCACCCGATCGCTCGTGGTCGGATTCGCACACGGCAATCCCACTCGCGGTATCCTGCTCGATATGCCCAAGTTTTTCGGCATCCTTCCAGGAGCACACGTCCGAAACACGACCGGCAGCCAAACCGGAGACCCACTGGTTGATGAGTCGATGCCAATGGGAAGACGACTTCTCCTGGATGTATCCAATCATCGCTGCAACCGACAGATTCGCGCCGTGAAGTCCCAGCTTAAAGCGTTGAATTCCGCCTTTCTTGCTCATTCCGCTTGTGACGTACTCCATCCTCCGGTCTGCTGAGGGAGCCGGCAGGCGCTTGCATTCAAAGACGAGAAACGGCTCGTAGATGGCGTATTCTCGTGCATCAATTGTCGTTGTCTCTGCGGGCGTTGCCGAAAGGTCAACTTGCCGACGCCCCGTTTGAGGCTCTTCGGGGTTGAAGCAAGCCATGGGGAAGTCGCTACGGGCACGAGCGTTCAAAAACTTGCACAACTGCGGGTTCAGTTTCTTTTCCGACTGTTCCTGTGGCCGATCCGGATCATCGCGCCACTCGGGCAGTCGTTCGCGCACGAACGCGAGCGTCCTGTCGACAAGCGTGTCTTGCGTGAGACCATCCGTAATGCGACCGAAGCCTTGGTGCTGGGAATCGTGCCCCGCCATTCTCAGTACCCCTGTTCGCGCAAGTCCACGAGTGTCTCGTCCGCATCACGAATCGCCGTCGACCGGATCCAGTAGCGGAGCCGGTCCGGTTTGACAATCAGCAGCACGTTCTCCGAGTAGAATCGCAGGACCCGTACGGTCCGCAGGCTTTCGTAATGCTGGTGGTAGATCAGGTCATGCAGTGTCTCTCGGCTATTCTCAGTCAACCACGCGGACTTTGGCCGCTTGCCGAAATAGAACGGCTGACAAATCAGCCCGTCCAGAAACACAGCCTCACCCGCACAGAGATTGTCATATACGCTGCCAAGCATTCGGCAGAAGAGCCCCGCGTACGTTTGCAGATCTTCGAGCTGCGCGGCCTTCTTCAGCAACGCCGAGTTCTGACCTAGCCGTACGTATTCGGCCATGTATCGGAGTACATCGTCTTGAAGCACTTCCTCCCAGAAGGAGAGGCCGAGAGCGTTCGGGGCTTTTGGATAGGGCAACGCGTCGATATCTTGCTTGAGAATCGCCGTCGACTTGCCGACAAGTAACTGTGATCCGTTCAATGTGCAACAGAAGCGATACGTTTCGCGCCGATGTTCGAGCGTCTCGTAGAACTGTCGAAGCGCTGCGAGACTGGACCGTGGAGCAGAAATACCGACAATCTTGTCGCGATAAGCCAGAAACCCTTTGTCCCAGAAGGCAATAGGAAGTGACTGATTCTCACGTATAAGCACGATAGGAGGTGTATACAGCTCCTCTCGCCGGGGCGCCTCAAATCGAGTTTCCTCGACGACGCCAATCTTAGTTTCGTCAATACCTTGTCCGGTCAAAGCTGTGGACGGCAAGAACCTACTGCCTGTAAGGAATGGCGATTCCTTCTTGCGGTTTCCAACGATGAATCCTTCCCCGTAGTCCCATCCCTGCTCGGCAACGTACTCCGCGAGCGAACTCATACTGCGGATACGCTGAGAGATCCCGAGCAGCCGTCCGCCACCGAGAAGGTTGGTACGCCACACAAAGGGGTCCGACACGGCCGTGCGCTGCAATACGCGATGATGATCGTAGTGGTCCAGCTCGAAACAGATGCGCTGATGTACGCTGAATGTACGCCGAAACGTCCAATGGCGAATTGCATGATCTTCACCAGGTGACGCAACGCTGGCGCAAACTGCAACGGTCTTTGTGTCTTTGCTGTACAAGTTGCGAATGGAAATGAAATCGAGAATCGAATCGACGCGACATCGATTCCACAAGTAGGCACCAAATGGCTGGGCCTTACGGTTGTATAGCAGACCGAAAGGCTGAATCAGGCAAGCCGATCCATCGGGGCGAAGCGTTTCCAGGGCCTGCTCCAGGAAGAGGTAGGCTGCTTGATTGTCCGGAAGCTTTCCGCGCTGCGAGTGTGCCTTCTTGGCGTGCCTGTCAACGCGTCTTCCCGGCTCCGTGAGCTTCGACTCGAAAGGCGGATTGCCGAGAACAACATCGAAGCCTTTGTCAAGGATCGTCTGCGAGCCGGCGTTTCGATTCAGGACGAGCTGGAAGAAATCCGCCTCGATGAGATTCGAGTCTCTCAGCGGATCGAGTCTCAGGTCCTTCCAGATAACGTCCGGCTTAAGCGCGTCACAGCCTGCCAGCGCCAAG
>JABMRB010000147.1 GCA_013202865.1 Candidatus Nealsoniibacteriota bacterium
GCCACTCTCTCCGGCACACTGAAAGATTTGACAACTTTACAAGCCAGACTGCGGGTAAACCTAAGGACTAGTCCCCCCGTCCGGAGTAGTATTCATCAAGTCTCCCATATGCTCTATCACGACATTCACAGGGTCGCTGTCGATGGTCGGGTCATTGCTCGCCGGAGGTGTCCCAGTCCAAAGGTTCGGATAGCCGTTTTGGTCCCAGTAGCCCATCAACATCGTGGCACTTGTCGGCGAGCACCCGCGACGCCATTCGTACTCAGGGACATCATCCAAGACGATGGTGGAGGGTTTGGGGACGCTTGCCACGCGAAAACCTAGGCTGAAATTCCCAACGTTCCCAGGGGAGAGTTGGTTGGAGTTGGGGCGAAACGCCGCGTGCAAGTCATCACCGATGTGGTTGAGGTACGAGCCGCCACGTCCGCCACGAAGCGAAGAGGTGGTCAGAGTCTCATTCCACTCCCAAAGATTGCCGCCTTGATCGAACGTGCCATAGGGGCTCTCGCTGTTCTCCCACTCACCCACTTCGGTCGTCCAGTAGGGGCTGCCGATGCCCTCGGTTCCGCCGTCTTTGTCGTACGTAGCGTAATTGCCCGGGTCCATTCCACCTTCAGTGAAGGTAGTGCCTGTACCGCTGAGATTGCCGCTGTTGTTCACGTAGCCCGGTGCGATGTTGCTTTGAGCCGGGTATTCCCAATAGTTGCCTGTTGCACCGTCGTTCTTGTGATAGGCCGCCTTGTACCATTCGTCTTCGCTCGGTATGAAGTAGGTTGCATTTGAATTCCGAATCTCGCTCAGTCCGTTATCAATCGTGTAGACGCCGGCTTCGGTGGTGCTGGCATTCTGCATGCCTGTTGGCTGGCCGTTTTCTAGCCAGTTGGTGAACCGCATCGAGTCCATGAACGAAACGAAGTTAACCGGGCGGTTCTCCCGATCAGCGGCAACTGAGTAGGTGTAGCTACCATTACTGCCGGTCTGCTCGATCTTGCAGCCGTAGGAATTCCCCCACATGCTGGAACTGTAAAGCCCATTCGTGTCGGTGGCGGCAACTGCGTTGAGGAACTCGGTGTACTGTCCGGCCGTGACCTCGTACTTGCCGATGTTGTAGGCGTAATCCACGCCGCCGTAGCCCGGCGTGGCGTACCGTGTATCAGGGTCGTTGCCCAGGTTGCCGACCGGCACCATTTCCAGGCTCGTAAACCCCTCTCCCATGTTGAACACGTCGCCCATTGAAGCCGAATCCAAGGCAACAACAACTAGTACCACCGCCAGCAATGCAAATCGTCTCATATCTTTCTCCCTCTCAGTTTAGGGCGACGTGTCGCCCAGGAATCAAGCCGTAAGCCCGTACGGACTTTGGCTACGGAACTGAACCAATTACGGAAAGCACCCAACAAGAAACGCCACCTTCACGGATGGCGGTATTGGCTGGGCGGTAGCTGCCTGCTGTAGAAAGGCGGGGTGCAAGGGTAATTCGCAGCCCCCATGATAGGCAGGCATGGTGGCCCGTGTCAAGCAAACTCGGATAATCCCCCCGGTCTAGCGAGAAAACCGGCATTTGGTTTGGCCCGGCAGAGGGGCTGACCGCCGAAACACCACCCACAACGCCAGTGGCAGCCCGATAGGCAAAGCGGTGGAACTATGACGGTTGTGCCCCCATAAACCAATGATGCCCGCTTTCTCTAACCACTCCACGCCGCACGGTTTCCCCGTAGACTGGCGAAGCTAGAGGGAAGGTGCCGGGTAGTCGAGCGGTCATAATTGTTCCGCCTTAGCCAGCCGATTGCATTGTAGGAGACCGCCCACTGTAATTCGGCAGGATGCCAACCGGCGATTGCCAACATGACCGTGACGCCACCGCCCGATTGGTACTGCCAGCTTATGGCACGAGTCGGGGAAGAGTTCGGAGCGGGGCTCATGGTCAAGCGAACGTGACGAGGACGGTTCTCATTGACGGTGGGAGATACGTGGCTCAGTCTTGTATTGCCGATGGCTGATAACCAAGTAATCCGTCGAAGAGGGCCTCGTCCAAATACACGACGCTGATGGCAACTCGCTGAGGACGGCGAGCCCGTTGAAGACGTTGCGAACAGCAGCCTAGAAGCGGTCCAGGATTACGCCTCAAACCCTCCACAGACACCCTCCTGTCTGCGGAGGGTTTTTCTTATGCCCTTGAACAGGTTCGATGTCCACTGGCCAGAGTTTCCGGACAGTGTCCACAAGCACTGCCGCCAAACGAAGCGTGCCGCTACGTCTTCTACGCATCCCAAGTGGCCTCGGTCATCTGGCCCTGGCCAAGTTCGGTCAAGAGAACTTCATCCATAGTCCTCTCGCCGCATTGCGGGCAGATGATCGGCTTCTCAAAATCTGGACGCATCGTTTTGTCGTTGATTCCGACCTGCCCAACGTCACAATCGAATTCTCTCTTGCATCCTTTGCACTCGAAATTGATTTCCATTTCATCTCCATCGTTTCTGGATTCAAGTTGGTTGAAAGAACAACAGCGTCAGTCACCATTGCCCGCCTCCATCTTCAATGCCTTGAATGCTTCCCTCGGGTTGCCGTACTTGAGGAGCGACATCGGCATTTTGTTGAGCTTGAACGAAGTATCGAACGGCGACAAATCACGTTCCGTCAGCCACAGTGTCCCGCACCGTATCAAATCATTCATTGACCCGGTGACTGAGCGGTTCAGAGCTTTGGAGAACCGGACTGTTCCGCTTGTCGGTGCAACGAACTTCCGGTAGAGAAACTCCTGCCCATCATGAACCATGAACTCACGGATGCAATCCAGGGCTCGGCCAATGAACTGGCCGTCGTTTGCAATTCCCCGCCCGTACATGACTGCCGAGTAGAGCGACGGTGTGTTGGCGAGGATGATGAACTGGGTTCGCTCGGCGGTGAAGAGATGACACGACCAGTCGGCGAAGGGATTACGGTCCAGCGGGAGACTCTGTGAGGGAGCTTCCTTTATCTTCTTGGCGAGCTTCTGGGAGAGGCGGAATATCACTGGACCGTCGTCATGGGGTAGATGTTGTCAACACCCTCATGATAAGGATGTGTTGATGGTGTGGCAACCGTTGGCCAGAAGTGGCTGTCACCATACGCCCAGAATGAACAATGCCCGCCCGCTGCTAGGCAACGGGCGGGCATGGCCATTCATTCCCTAAAAGTAATGGTGGCGATTCACGCCGTCAAAAGCAGCCGGATTTGAGGCAGCATTTTTTGAACCGCTTGCCCGATCCGCATGGGCAGAGGTCATTGCGGCCGAGCTTCTCGACGAGTTCCTTGTCTCCATCTTGACCTGGGTCTCGGAAGGGAACCCTCTACGCCGTTTGCTCATGGGCTCGAAAGGACTGGTGGTCTTGGAATCGCACGGGGCACCTCCTTTTCTATTGAGGGTGGTCAGAGGAATGGACAGTCGGAATGGTGGAAAGGTTCGGGGTCGCCAGATGGCCCCAGGCGGCCACTAACGGACGGTCTGGTCAGGACGGGTTCTGCTGCCCATGCCAAAACAGAAGCCGCCAGAAACGATGCCTGGGGCTCCTGTGGTGTTCTGTGGGCCGAGTTCAGGTTGTGCCGTTGGGTCCGCAAGCTCCGTCCGATTGCCGGACACTCGCTGGAAGCTGAAAGCGAACGAAGCATCGACAACGGCGTTCAGCGGGGCAGGTGAACTACCCCGAATACTCATATCGAACAGAAATCGGAATGTCAGGATGAAAGCTCGGCTTGATTGGACACAGGCCCGCCGCCCGTTCCAACTTAGTGCGGTCTGTCTCGGACAAGTTCCCAGGCATCGTGAACACCAAATCGATTGACCCGATTCGGTTTTCTGTCATCGAAAGTTCTACGTCCACACTGGCCCCAGCAATGTCTAGCTTGTTTCGCTGGGCCACGGCACCCAGCGATAAGAACATGCAGCCAGCCAACGCAGTTCCGACCAGATTGCCCGGCGTGAACTCCTCGCCCTTGCCGGTGTAAGGGCAATCCATCGCTACCGTATTCCCTTCCGGCTCCCTCAAGGCAGTGCAATGCTGGTCGGCGTCGTATGTGATTCGCAGCG
The DNA here is from genome assembly GCA_013202865.1 of Candidatus Nealsoniibacteriota bacterium. Lineage (GTDB taxonomy): Bacteria > Planctomycetota > Planctomycetia > Pirellulales > Thermoguttaceae > JABMRB01. The sequence continues at coordinate 4,067 of JABMRB010000147.1, forward strand.
TGCTCATATCATCCTCCTGTTAGACTTGATTTCGGGTCTGAGTCTACTATAAGAAGCTGGCTGGGGCGGTCAAGTGTGGCCTGCGACCAGGACAGGACTGCCAGATGGCCCCAGGCGAGCCGTGGTGGGCAGGCTGTCTAGGACGGGTTCTCGGGCTTGTCCCAAAAAAGGTGGCGTCAGCATCGGTGTGTGGGCGTCATAGAAGGCATTCTGGGGATGGCTGCCGTGCTCTCGTACCTTCTCCGTGACCTATCATTTCAATAGTTGGTGCCCACCCGTCTCCTTCACCGGAATCGTCCAGATGATCGCCACGAAAACGAAGCCGAAAGCACGGAAGACCAATGGTCGCAACGGCCGGGCCAAGAAGAGGCAGATGGTCGAGGTCCCCAAGCCGCTTCGGCTCGTTCTGCATCCTGCCTGCAAGCTGTTTCCTATGATGGGGAAGACAGAGCTTAATGCTCTGTCCGAGGATTTGCTTGTGAACGGATTGTTGAATCCGCTGGTCGTTCATGGAAACTACCTTGTCGATGGTAAGAACAGAAAAGCCGCCCTCAAGATTATTGGAATGGAGCCTCGCTTTGTTGAGTTGGATGCCAACGGCATTTCCATCACGGAATGGATAATCAGCCAGAACTTGTTTCGTAGGCATCTTTCTGTTGGGCAACGTGCGGTAGTCGCATTGGGATTATTGCCTGTGTTGAAAAAGGAGGCCAAGGAGCGGCAACGGTTCTCTCGTTCGTCCGCCAGAGAATTGGCGGACCATTCGACCAACGGGAAAGCCAGCCAAATCGCCGCCCGCTTATTGAAGACGAACTCAGCGTATATCGAAACCGTCCAAACGATTCAAAAGAAAGCACCTGAACTCATCGAGTGTATTCGGTCGGGTGTCTTGAAAATCCCTGATGCCACAAAACTTGCCACTCTCCCCACAAGCAAAAGGAAGTCCATCCTAAAAAAGCTGGATGCAGGCAAGCTCGACAACGGAGACTTGCTGGCCGAGATTCACAGCAGTCGCCAAACCTCACCATCCCAACTGAAACCAATCCACCGCACGAGGGCTGACCGTCAAGCCAGAATCAAAGCGACCACACTTCTGCATGGCGATTGTCGGGAGAGACTGAAAGAGATAAGGACAAGCTCGATTGACTGCGTTATTAGCGACGCACCATACCCAGAAGTTCAACCACGAGGAAAGTACAAGCGAATCTCGGAAAAGGACTGGCATTCGCTCATGCAGGATGTAGTTGGGGAATGCCGCCGGGTTCTGAAACCGAAGAAGGGTTCGGCCATGTTCGTCCTCCAACCGAACGCCCGCAAAGCAGGGGAGATGAGGTTTTGGCTTTGGGATTTCGTTTCTTGGATAGGCCACAATTGTAAGGGCAATTTTTCTCTTATTGAAGACGTGTGGTGGTTCGCAACTAACCAGATTCCAGCCAGAGGAGCAAAACGAAGCATCGGGCTTCTTCGACCCTCTGTGAAGATGTGTTTGTGGATTGGCCCGTCTGACTGTTATCGAAATCAAGACGCTGTCCTCCAGACACCTGCTGACACAACACTGGCCAAAGAGCCACGGGACTTGACGCTTCGCAAAGGTCCGAGTGGGCACAGCTATCGAAACGGCAAGATAAACTCGGCCGCCCACGAAAGGGGAGGCTCGGTGCCATCCAATCTCTTGCAGTTTGCGACCGGTGTGCCGCCTTGGGGTGCGGAACACCACCCAAGGTCAACTCCTTATCAGTTAATGGATTGGTGGGCTCGATACTTATTGCCGCCGAAAGGTACGCTGCTAGACCCATTCGTTGGTTCTGGAACTTCGTTACTGGCCGGATTGAATAACGGGGCGAAGTCGGTGATTGGCGTGGATGTCCAGAAGGACTACTTGGCGATAGCGAGAAGAAGGATTCAGAAAGCATAGCAAAGAAGCGAAAGCGGAAAGTCTACTGAGGTGCCACTACCATGCCCCGAACCAAGACAAGACGAAAGCCATATCAACCAATCCTGAGGCTCCCACCTCTGCCGCCGGATGAGTATGAGGCTTTGCGGTCACACATAGGCGTCCACGGCGTATTGATGCCCATACTTATTGACGAGCATCAGCAAATCATTGATGGCGACCACCGAAAGCGGATCGCTACTGAGTTTGGCTACGACTGCCCCGAAGTCGTCCATGAGGGATTGACCGAGGATGAAAAAAGAACGCTGGCCAGGGCTATGAACTTGGCTCGCCGACAACTCGGTAGAGAGCAGAAGCGGCAGATTATCGCCGACCAGCTTATCGAGACGCCGAAACGGTCCAGTCGTTGGGTCGGCAAGATGCTAGGCGTGAGCCACCCAACCGTTGTGAGCGTTCGGAGGGAATTGGAGAGCAGTGGAAAGATTTACCACTGCTCCAGTTTGGAAAGTTCTGACGGACGTACCCAGCCTGCCAGGGAACGCAAGAGCCATCAAGGTTCGACCCGCTGCTGAACGCAAGGCAAGACTTGCGGCCACCACCCTTATTCACGGCGATTGCCGTGTTGAATTGAAAAAGCTCCGAGCCAACTCCGTAGATGCCGTCATCACCGATCCAATCTATCCAGAAATTAGCAAATCCTACGGCAGGATTTCAGAAAAAGACTGGCACGCACTCATGGAGGATGTTGTCTTACAGTGCCGCCGCATATTGAAACCCAAAGGCAGTGCCGTTTTCATCCTTCAACCCAATCACGAGAAGGTTGGCAAGATGCGTCTTTGGTTGTGGCGGTTCCTTTTATGGGCGGCCGAAGAGTGGGGATTGATTCAGGACTGCTACTGGTGGAGCCCCAACAGCCTTCCCACTTGCTGTGCTAATCGCCGGTATGGATTACTCAGACAGTCGGTGAAGATGTGCATCTGGTTGGGCAATCCCGACTGTTATCGAAATCAAGAGAACGTGTTGTGGCGAGAGTCAGACTCAACGGCGGCATTGAATTGGGAAGACCGCTGCCTCAGGCACGTCCCCGGCGGTCAGACCTTCCGCCCCGGACGCATAGCGGAAACGGTTGCCGAGCGTGGAGGGACTACGCCGTTCAATTTGATCCCCATATCGACGGCGAAGATTGAGAACAATGGAGGGCATCCGGCATGTACGCCATCCGATTTGGCGAGTTGGTGGTGTCGGTACATCTTACCAGAAAACGGCGTCCTGCTTGACCCTTTTGTCGGATCAGGTTCTATACTCGCTTCTGGTCTTTCTCACGCCCGCAAGGTCATTGGAATCGACAAATCAAAACAATATCTGGCGATAGCCAAGAAGAGGATAGGGGAAAGCTGAAATGGTCGCAACAAAAACGAAGAAGCGAAAGACTGCCGCCAAGAATGGCCGCAAGACTGTTTCGACAAACGGTCGAAAACCGGCTAAGAAGAAACCGGCGGCTGCAAAACGAAAGACGAAGAAACGCTCACCAAGGAAGCCTCGGTATGAACCCGTTCTGGAACTGCCACCACTCTCGCCCGACGAGTGCCAGGGCCTTCGCATGTCCATAGCCGTCAACGGCGTGCTGACGCCCATCCTTGTCGATAGCGATGGTCCAGTCCGGCGAATCATCGACGGCAATCATCGGAAGCAGTTTGCAGATGAGCTTGGCTATGACTGCCCAGAGATTGTCAAGAGTGATTTGAACGAAGACGAGCTAAGAACGCTGGCCAGAGCCTTAAACATCGCCAGACGCCATCTCACCCGGAATCAGAAACGACAACTCGTTGCCGACCAACTTATCGAAACACCTAACTTCTCAAGTCGGAGAATCGGAAAGGGACTAGGCATCCCCCACGCAACGGTGGTTGCCGTTCGCAAGGAACTTGAGCGGACTGGAACGATTCCTATTCTCGAAAAAACTGAGGGGCTTGATGGAAGGCGGCGGACCACACGAATTGCCAACACGCATGAGTTTTATCGCACACCCACTCATGCTGTCGAGGCGTTGTTGGATAGAGAGGAGTTCCAGGGGGTGGTCTGGGAAGTCGCTTCGGGAGACGGGTCGATTGTAAAGGTCCTCAAGAACTATTCCTATCGAGTGAAATCGACCGACCTCACCACCGGCACCGACTTCTTGAAAGCAAGAGCCTCTGCTGCCAACATCATAACAAATCCGCCGTATTCGTTAGCCGAAGATTTCCTGATACACGCAAAGAAACTGGCGAAGCACAAAGTAGCGATGCTGCTGCCCATCTATTTCTTTCGTGGTAGGAACCGATTCGATATTTTCAAAGGGGACGGCTTCCCCTTGAAAAGAATCTATATGTTCTCCCAGAGATTGACGTTCAGCTTGAAGTTTGAGGGGCAATTGGTTGGCGAAGCAGGCTGCCACGGTTGGTTTGTCTGGGAGCGGGGATACAGAAGGCAGGCAACCATCGACTGGATACCGAACTCGAAATGAGCCTCTCAATCAACTGGATAAACGAGACAGTTGGTAGTGTTCACCTGTCATTTCAGGCGTGAGGCAGCAGCATGAACAAACAAGAAGCTCGAACACTACTCGCCGAGAGGCTCAACGACTATCGCAAGTTGCCTTACGCTGACCTCGTTGCCAAGATTGACGATGATGACTGCGTGACCGTGGTCGGCCAATCGGGCACAGAGTACCAGATTGAAGTCCAAGTCTTCTGGGACGCCAAGCCGGACGGCGACATCAGAGTATTTGGTGGCATCGACGACGGCCGGTTCCTTGCCGCCTTTGCACCCTTGTGCGACAGCTTCATCGTATCGCCAGTCGGTGAGTTGGTTGGTGAAGATTGATGAATGGGTAGCCACCTTCTTTTCCTAACCGGTTCAAGCCGAACTCTCGAATGGCAAGCTGGCAAAGCCAGGAAACTCATGCCGCACGATGGCACAGCGACAATCATTCGGTCATGCCCAGCCGATTATAGTAGAAGGCCGTTATGGTCCCAACCTGGATACCACCTCAAACCCTCCGTGGATACCCTCTTTCCACGGAGGGTTTTTTTCGGAAGACCATCCGTCACGCCTGATACCCACCATGAGCGACAACACGCATCTCACTTCAATTCGTGACACCGTCATCGACGCTGCCTCCACACTCGGCCTTTCCGAGCCTGCCATCACCAAGACGGTCGTGCTGATTCATGGTGGCCACTTCGTCGGCCGCCGCTTTCTCTTCGACGGTCTCCAAGCCGTTTGGCTAATGGCTGAGAACATCATCCGATTCTTTGCCGACGATGGGGCTCTTCTCAAAACGGTCGAGGTTGGACAGTCGTCCGAGAAGAAGGCAGCGTAGGCAGTCAACTTTAACATTTCAAAAGTTGAAATTGCCCTGGTCCCAGAGCCCTCATACTGCTAGAATGCTGAGCCATCTTTCTATCAGAAGGAGGAGATAGCTCATGGCTAAACGCAAGAAGAGGCCCGCCCCCAAGCGGACACAGCGGCGGTCACCCAAGAACGACAAGCCGAAGTATCAGCCGTTACCAGACCTCCCTCCGGACGAATTTGAGGCACTCAAAGCCGACATCGACGAGAACGGCCTACAATACCCCATCATCGAAGACGAGCTTGGCAACTGCCTCGACGGGCACCAGCGGAAACGAGCACTCAAAGAACTCGGCATCAAGAACTATTCCGTGAAAGTAATCGCAGGACTTTCCGAAGAGCAGAAGTGGCACTATTCAATCTCAGTCAATTTGAAACGAAGGCAGTTGACGACGCCTCAGAAAAGGACACTCATCGAGAACGAACTCAAAAGGTCGCCAGAGATAGCCAACAACTGGTTGGCCGAAATCCTGGGTGTTGCCCAAAACACCGTAGTCGTCGCAAGGAAGCGTTTGGAAGCTAAACGTATAATCCGAAAACACACGAAGCTCCGTGGCAAGGACGGGAAGAAGCGATCCACCAATTATCACGTCATTGCAAACACGCCGAACGAACTACGTATCGCCAGAGAGATCATCAACGACTTACCGGCATCGTGCGGTGGGAAAACACTTGATGCGGTGACGGCATCTCGTCGAGCCCGAAAAAACCTGAGGCAAAGAACCTGGAAGGGAAAGCTAGTCACTCCTACAGCAGAGGATGACCTCAGGCTATTCCACTGCCGATTCCAACGTCTCGAAAAGGTTGCCAACATCTCTCCCAAGAGCGTAAACCTCGTTCTCACGGACATTCCCTACGGCAAAGAGTTCCTTCCCCAATTGGATGCCCTGGGAGCCTTTGTCAACCGAGTCTTGGTCAATGGAGGTTTGTTCGTCACTTTCAGTGGCCAGTATTATCTCGACCGTTGCCTGCAAGCCTTCGGAAAACACCTCACATATAGGTGGACCTTGGCAGGTATCTGGGACGGCGATGGAAATGTCGTGTTTCCTTTGAGCCTTGCCAGTCAATGGAAGCCGATTTTACTTTACTCAAAGGGCAAATGGACAAAGAAGGAGAGATGGCCCGACCTCATCAGGATGCACGGTAAAGAGAAGAAATGGCACGACCATCAGCAGCCACTCGACGCCGTCGAGATGCTTGTAGAACTTTTCGCCCGCCCCGGCGAATTAGTGGTAGATACTTGCGGAGGCGGATTTACGACAGCCGTAGCTTGTCGTAATCTTGGTCGCCGGTTCATTGGCTGTGATGTCGATAAGCAGTGTGTCGCAAAAGGACAAAAAAGACTGGCTGGGAGTATGAAGAAGGCGGCGTGAATCAAACGCCCCGTCCCCGGCTGTTGCGGTCATCTATTGCCCACACTATACTTGGTGGTGCCCTGCAAGCTTTGTGTGGTCGGCACCGGTTTGGCTGATGGTGGCTGGCGAATGACCGGAGGTGACAATGAGTGTTTCGATTCGTGGGTACCACCATTCTTCAATGGCCGGTCTTGTGAGGTGCCTCGGCTTCACTTGTCTATTGCTTATCGGCGTCTGCCTTTCCGCAGTAGCGGCAGAGTCGCCGCTGGCAATTACGCCCATCCCAGAGGACGCTCCCGAAGGCTTCGAGCGGCTTCTTGCAAAGCAGGTGGATGTCTTCGGCATCATGGTCTATGCAACTGAGAGCACGCCCGACAAGAAGGTCTTACACGCTGCCAATGTCTTGGCTCAGTATCTCGATAACGATGCCGATGGACAGCCCGACAATCGGGCGGTCATTGAGGCGATGCGAAAGCACCGGGCGGCCGTGATGATGTGTGCCACGGAACGTGAGATGCAGCGTATCGACATTGGCCGCCATGTTCCCGATGAGGTCCTCGACAAGATGGTGTTGCAGGGCCTCTTTGGCGAAGAAACCCGACCGGGCGGGGCGTCACGAGGTGAGTTCGACGCAACCCTTGAAGAGGTGTTGCATCTGATCACCGATGCAGGCTACGGTGAAGTGTATCCCGAGGTGTTTGGGCGGGAGCCTGGAACGGCCATTGCCAAGGCGATGGATGTTGCCCGAGGAGGACATTTCGAGCGTGTGCCCAGAAAGTACCCAGCCGGTGCATGGTACACGTATTATGACAGGACGTGCCGGTATCGCTGCCAAATGTCAGAGTATTTCTACTGGGGGCTGACATCGATATTGGGAGCCCAGGATTACCCAGGCCGCCTAGATGAAATTGACGATGAATGGAGGCTGAATACGGCCGCCAAGGTAAAGGCAAAGGACCCAACGCTGTACAAGCTGCTCACCGACCCCAAATACAAGCTGCCCACCGTCCTGCCGGATGGGAATTATCGACCTCGTAGTCCGCCGGTAGTGAGGCCGCAATGAACAAAGCCTTCGTTCGAGAACCCGACCAGACGGCCGATTACTGTCCTCGTTGCGGCTCGAAGGGCGAGCAAGTCGGAATTGACACGCTGAAGTCCTACCTGAGCGATGAACAGAGGCGGATGATTGCTGAGCCCGCCAACTTCTGTCCCTCCCCACGCTGTGATGTCGCCTACTTCGACACGTTCGAGCGAGCGATATCCACCGACGAC
>JABMRB010000148.1 GCA_013202865.1 Candidatus Nealsoniibacteriota bacterium
CGCCCCAACGCGCGCCCCAAACTGCCAATTATCACCGCCGCAAGCTAAAAAAGCCCGTTCCTGCACCCATCGCGCATTGCGGCGGGTAAAGCCAACAGAAACCCGAGAAATGGCCTCTGTGGAGAGAATGCCCCGGAAGTGGGGGTGCATGGATTGCCTGCTATTAGCCCTTATACCGTCGAAATAGAGCGGATGTTGACTGAATGACAGTGGCACCGGCGCCTGGCCGGTGTGATAGAACTCGCGAAGATTCAACTTGGGCGTCACCGGCGAGATGCCGGGGTCACTGCGATATCTGTTGTCAATCTGATTCACCCGTGCTATGCTCTGGTGTCGTTTGCGCACAAATACAATAGTCGATGTGATCTAAATGAGTGTTATTCACCCTAATGAGGGGGTCGACTCGTGAACTCCGTAGCTCAATCACCGCCCGAATCTGACGCCCTGAGCGGACTTCGCGACGATGCGAACCTCTCGCCTATCGCCGCCGAAATGCTCTGGACGGCGAGCCGTAGCGAAGACCCGGCCGCGTGGCTTGCCGGGAGGCTGCCGGGGGTCTGTGCCGTGGTTGGCGGCGAATATGCGGCGGTTGCCGCGGCGGCTGAGGGACGATGGAACGTGTTGGGCGAGACCGGTACGCGGCAGTCGCTGCCGATCGAACTGCTGGCCGACGTGGCCGACGGCGAGACGGCCAGGACCTGGCAACGCTGGGCGGCCGTGCCGATGGCGACGCGTGCGGCGTGCGGCGAGGTGTTCGCCGTGTATTGCTCGGCGAGCGAGAAGACGGCCCAGGTCGTGGACATCGCCGGGAAGCTCGCCCCGGTGTTGCACGCGGCGTTGGAGACGGTCCGTTCGCGTCGCCGCCGGCGCGATCGGGTCGAGCGTCTGGAGGCGATCCTCGAAATTGCCAATCAGTGGTATCGCACCCGAGAGGTCGAGCCGCTGTTGGTCGAGATGGCCGAGGCGGCCACCCGGCTGCTCGGGGCCGATCGGGCAAGCATCTTCCTCTGGGACCGCCCGAACAAGACGCTGATCGGCCGGCCCGCGCTGGGGATCGAGGGCGGCGAACTGCGGATCCCCGACGACCGCGGCGTGGTCTCCCAGGTGATCCACAGCGGCCAGCCGCGGCGAGTCGACGCCACGGTCGAGCCGAACGAGATCTCCCACGACGTCGACGCGAAGCTCGACTATCAGACCGAGACCCTGCTATGCGTACCGTTGCACGGGCGCAAGCGGGAGCTGTTCGGCGCGTTCGAGGTGCTCAACAAGCTCTCGGGCAGCTTCACGTCGGAGGACGAGACCGCGCTGATGGAACTGGCGGCCCATGCGGCGGTAGCGCTGGAAAACGCCCAGGACCGCCAGCAGTTGCTCTTAGCCAACCGGCAGATCGCCGAGCAGGCAGCCGGTCGGGTGAAGCTGATCGGCAACAGCCCGGCCATCGAGGCGTTGCGGTCGATTACCCATCGGGTGGCCGACACCGATCTGGCCGTGCTGATCCTTGGCGACAACGGCACGGGCAAGGAGGTGGTGGCCCAGTCGATCCATTATCTCAGCCGCCGCCGCGACCAGCCGTTCGTGGCGGTCAACTGTGCGGCCATCCCCGACACGCTGGCCGAGAGCGAACTCTTCGGTCACGAGAAGGGCGCATTCACCGACGCCCGGGAGGCGCGGGCCGGCAAGTTCGAGTTGGCCGACGGCGGGACCTTGTTCCTCGACGAGATCGGCGACCTGAGTCTCAGCGGCCAGGCGAAGCTGTTGCGCGTCTTGGAGGAGAAGGTGTTGGTGCGCGTGGGTGGTTCGGTGCCGATCCATACCGACGCCCGGGTGTTGACCGCCACCAATCAGAACCTTGCCGAGATGGTGCGCGAGAAGCGGTTTCGCGAGGACCTTTACTTTCGGCTCAACGTGGTAACGCTCGAGTTGCCGCCGTTACGCGACCGGGGCGACGACGTGTTGCTGCTGGCAGAGTATTTCCTCGGCAATTTCTGCAATCGGACCCGTCGTGCGATGCCGCGGTTCTCCGATTCGGCACGCAGCCGGCTGCTGTCTCACCCGTGGCCGGGCAACGTCCGCGAACTGCGGAACCTGATGGAGCGCCTGGCGTATCTCTCCAGCGAAGAGGTGATCGCGGCGGAGGACCTGGCGTTCATCCTCTCTCCACGCGGCGCCGAGCCGACGGCCGCGGCGGTCGACCAACCGCTAACCGAGGCGACGGCCGAGTTCCAGATCGAGTACATACGCCAGGCGATCGACCAATCCAACGGCAACGTAAGCCTCGCCGCGGAGACGTTGGGCCTGCACCGATCGAATCTCTACCGCAAGATGCGCCAGCTCGGCATGGAGCCGTAGGGGAGAAACTCTCGTTGCCAGGCTCCGCCTCGATTCCCGTATTCGACGGTTTGTTTGCCACTGGCCGTAGAACGGAACTTGTTCCGTTTCCGTGGCAACATCGCGGGTGGAAACACGGCTCCTCTTGTGACTCTGTCACCCCGGCGTTTTTCCGAAAGCACGTTTTGAAGTGGCCACGCCTGCTGCGCAAGAATCATCGGTGCCACCCAATGCCGTTTCCGCTTTGGGGTTCTATGCTCACATGAATTCTGTTCGACGGCGGATTGCCGAACTACCGCAGCAGTGGAAATGGTCGAGCGCCGTGTGGTATTTGGATAGCGGTGAATCTCCGTTGGCTCCAGATCCGATTCCGCCAGAGTGGCTCGAGGGTGTGCAATAGAGGTGAGCAGGGAGGTCGCGGACCGTTTGCATCTGGGGGCTCCCTGCTCGTTCCTCGCAGTCCGACCCCAGCCACCC
>JABMRB010000149.1 GCA_013202865.1 Candidatus Nealsoniibacteriota bacterium
CGACGTAACTCCTTATTTCAAGCCGACTTAATGGTCGCCGCGGCCGAGCTGCGGCAACGGTCTTCAAACGTAAAGGCGGTGCAATATTGGCTCAGCACGAACGCGCATACCCCTAACCCCCGCAAAGTACGGGGCCTGCCCTCTTGTTCGCGCAATGCGATTGATTGCGGAGAATGTTGCGATGATGGGCCGCTCGACCCACCCTACAAGTTATTGGCAGAGTTCGACCCGCCCAATCAGCTAACGGCCTGTTCGGCTTCGCTGAGTTGCTCGGCGAGTTCGTAGTCGGCCTCGGCCTTGTCGAAGTCGCCTTTCTCGCGGTAGGCGCCGCCGCGGGCGAAATGGGCGTTGGCGCTGGCGGGGTCCAGGCGAATCGCCTCGCTGTGGTCTTTGATCGCCTTGTCCAGATCGCCGTTGCCGGCGTGGACCAGACCGCGGAAGGTGTAGGCCTCGGCCCACTCGGGCTTGAGCTTGATGGCGTGGTCGAAGTCGCTGATCGCGCGGCGGAACTCCAGCTTGGTGGCGTAGTTGAGCCCGCGGTCGAGATAGGCGTCGGCGTCCTCCGCGTTCAGCCGAATGGCACGCGTGAAATCGGCAATCGCCATGTCCAGGTCGTTGGCTCGATGGAAAGCCGAACCGCGCAGGTAGTACAGATCGGAATCGTCCGGTCGCAGCCGCAGGGCCTCGGTGTAGTCGATCACGGCCCTTTGCGCCGCGTCCATCTGCAAGTGGACACCGGCGCGGTTGACGTAGACGTCGGCGTTCTCCCCGTCGAACCGGGCGGCCTTGTTGTAGTCGGCCAGGGCCTCGGCTAACTCGCCGACGGCGGCCAGCGCCACGCCTCGATTGATGTAGGCCATCGCGTTTTTCGGATCGAGCCGGATCGCTTCCGTGAAGTCGGCAATTGCCCGATGGTGATCGTCCATCTCGTCGTAGACGAGTCCCCGGTTGACGTAGATGTCGGCATGGGAAGGATCCAGGCGGAGGGCCTTGGTGTAATCGCCCACTGCGTCTTCGAGGTCGCCGGCAGACGAAAACGAGATTCCGCGGTTGACGTAAGCGGCGACGTTGTTCGGATCGATCCGAATCGCCTCGCTGAAGGCGGCGACGGCCTCGTCCGTATTGCCTCGCTCGTCGTCGATGCAACCACGATTGAGATAGGCGTCGACGTAGTCCGGGTCGCGAGCGATGGCCTCGCCGTAGTCGGCAACGGCTTCTTCCTGCCGGCCCAGTTCCTGGTAGGCGAGTGCCCGGCCGAAGAAAACGCCGGCGTCGTCCATGCCGCGGGCAATCATCTCGGTGAACTCTTCGATCGCCCGCTCGAGATCGCCGGCCTCGACCAGCGCCATGCCGCGGTTGTGATAGGCGGCGCTTAGGTCCGGGTCGATCCGAATCGCCTCGGTGAAGGCGTCGATCGCCTTGTTGAATCTCCCGCCGTGCATGTAGGTAGCACCGCGGTTCAACGCATCCATAGCCCGCTGCATAATCGTCCCCCGACTACGGCAGTTACGATCCCATCTTTTTCTTTGACGGACCACCTTGCAGTGTCCGACCACTCTCTTCTATCATAACCAGCCGGGTGTCGGCGTTCTACGCCCCAGTGAGCGGCAGTTAGGAAAATAATTGGAAATTCGGTCTTCGGCCGGTGACGCCGCGACAATGACGATTGGGCGTCTGTGGCGATGCACGCCAAGTCTAAGGCCGGCCGATTCTGCGATAACCTGCTATAATGTGGATATGGAGCGGGCTAGCCTGCTCACCAAAGCGGGCACACAACCCACTACACAGAGGGGGTTTGCTGCGGCGATCCGATGTTGGAAGAAGTCAAAATAGCCTGCTTTGCCGCCAGTTACATGGTGGCGTTGGTCCTGGAAATCTCGCGGCTGCTGTTTCGTAGCGGTGTCCGCGGGGTCGTCATGGTTGCGTTCGCGGGTGCCGGATTGGTGGCACATACAGCCTATCTCTACCATCGTGCAATCCGCTCGCCCGGCTCGCCGTTGTCGAGCGAACAGGATTGGTACCTGATCGCCGCTTGGGTGCTGGTTTGCGTCTATCTGCTGCTGGTCTACTACCATCCGCACGCAGGGTTCGGGCTATTTCTGTTGCCCTTGGTGCTTGGGTTGATCGGGGTTGCGTGGTTTTTCGCCGATCAAGAACCCTTTCCCCGGGGGGCCGCATCAAGGGTTTGGGGGGGCATTCACGGCTCGTCGATTCTGCTGGCGGTCGTTTCGGTGCTGATCGGGTTTGCGGCCGGGTTGATGTATTTGGAGCAGGCGCG
>JABMRB010000150.1 GCA_013202865.1 Candidatus Nealsoniibacteriota bacterium
GCCGTTGCCCACGTAGACGTTGGCCACGTAGAAGTATCCTTCCGCCTTGGCCAAATCCATCCGCGGCGCGATGGCCGGCGGTTTGGTGCGCGGCGCCAGCGGCATCGGGTCGTAGCAGCCGAGCGTTTCGGCGTAGAGCAGAATCTCGCTGCCGGCCAGGTCCAGCAGGAAGATGCCGGTCTGTTCCCCCTGGCCGGTCATCCGCGAGCAGAGGAAGGCCCTGTCGCTCAGCGGATAGGGGTCTTCGTACTTTGGGTTCACGCGTGTGAACGTATCGTAGTTCCCTTTGCCGACCAGGTCGATTGCGTTGGCCGGCCAGGTCCGTAGCACGGGCACGCGACCGTCCATGCCGAGGCGCCGGTCGACGATCGCCAGCGCGCCCCAAGGCCGGTCGTGACACGACGAGAAGTTGCCGATGAACAGCCCAGTGTCGCCGGCAGCGGGGGACGCTGTGCCGGGAATTGCCCGACTGTCGAGCACGGCCCCGGGCGAGGCCGTGTTGTTGCCCCAATAGATCGCGTGGTTCGTGCCGTCGGGGTTGACGACCCAAACGCCCTGGGCGTCGCCGAAGTTGCGGTCGACGTACTCCCAGCGGTCGTAGATCACGCGACCGTCGGGCAGCAACGCCGGATGGCCTTCGTGCAGCGTGCTGTGCCCGACCTGCTGGATGTTCGACCCGTCGCCGTCCATCGTGAACAGGTTGCACATGATGTGGCGGTTGCACATGCAGAACTTGGGTTCCCGCGTCGAGCCGAACATGATCTGGCCGTTGGGCAGGTAGATCGGGTCGATATCCGAGATGCCCGAGCCGAACGTAATCTGCCGCAGAGCAAAGGACGTCTCGAAGCTTCTCGTCGAATCGTCCTTCGAGGCCTTCTTTGTCAGGTCTAACTCATAAAGGTGGTAGTCGTCCTGGATGTTCTCCCGCAGCGCGAAGAGCAGCCGCTTGCCGTCGAACGAGACCTCCAAGTCCCGGGCGACGCCGTCGGGCACTTCCAACAGCGTGGTTACCTTGCCCGTGCCGACCTCGAGCGTGCGGATCGCGCTGCCGCCGGTGAAGCTGCCCGTGTTGATTTCGCCGGTCTGAAACATCGTGGCCGTGTTGTGGTGATCGCTCCGATACTGCTGCCGGGCGATGAACACAAGCGTCTTGCCGTCGACGGCCGGGTGACCCTTGAACTCGACCAGCGCCGGCACTTCAAACACGGGCGCGGGCTTGCGCGGGGGCTTGGGCTGTGATTTGGAGACGATCTGCTGAAACGTCTTGAGCTTCTTTGCGAGATCGGCCTCGGCACCTGATGTCACCACAGCCGACGTGACGGCCACTTCGGAGAACTTGACGGATTGCGGATTGGCCGTCTTGAGAAACAGACCGATCCGCGCATTGACCGCGTTGCGTTGCAGGGCCGCCAGCGGCGTCCATTTCTCTTTGGCATCGAATCGGTAGTAGGTCAGATAGGCGTCGGTCTTGCGGGCGCCGGCTTGCTTGGCGTCGCTGCTGCGGCGGTAACACTCCATCCGCAGCCGGACCTCACGGCAACCGGACCGCGACACGAACACACCCGGGTTGTTTCCCATCGGCGGCAGGCCCTGGAGCTTGATGATCGGATCGGCCCAGTGATCGAGCCCGAACGTAAACTCGGGCTTGCCACCGTCGCCGTCATAGACGCACAGGCCGGCCACGGCCTTGATGTTCGTCGTGGGATAAACCACCGTTGCCTCGACGGCGAAATCACCCTCCGGTGCCGCCGACCACGCGATCGGAGCCCCGTTGCGGGCGCCCCACATATCGGTGTTCCCCCGGGTCGCCAGCGAAAACTCCCCTCGCTCGGCGTCGATTCGCACCGTATTCCCCGCCCCGCCCGGCACATCGACCTTCCACACCTGCCCATCGACCGTCGCGGCCGAATCCTCCGCCGCCACCGCTGCGGTACCCAGGCCGAATCCGACCGTCAGCATCACGAGCCAAGTCAATCGATTCATCGTATCAGCTCCGTATCAAGGGGAAATCGGACGCAGCACCGCCCGAAAGGAGGGCAAACGACACCCTCATTATAGCAGACGCCCCGGGACCCGGGCAACTGTGGTTGGGGGTTAGGGGCTGGGGATTGGGGGCCGGGGATTGGGGGTTAGGGTTCAGCACTCCGGACAAACCCCCAAGGGGTTTTCACAACATAGCCCGGGGTCGCGCAGCGCACCC
>JABMRB010000151.1 GCA_013202865.1 Candidatus Nealsoniibacteriota bacterium
GATGTCCCCGGAACGGCTCAAGGCCGAGTTCGGAAACCGGCTGAGTTTTCACGGTGGTATTGACATGCAGCAACTGCTGCCGCACGGCAGCGCGGAAGAAGTTCGCGCAGAGGCCCACCGATACTGCGACACTCTCGGACGGCAAGGCGGATACATTTTGGGCCCAGCCCATCTGTTCCAGCCCGATGTCCCACCGGCAAACATTCTGGCAGTCTACGAGGAACCCCCTGGCATCCCAATCCGGTCCGGCAAGTAGCAATCCAATATGGGGAGTAGTATGAAACAGACCATTCAACTTTTCGCCGCCCTGTTGCTGGCTCCGATGACCCCGCTGCACGCCGCCGACATTCATCCCAAGGCTCGCGATTCCGCCAGCCTCGCGGCCGCCTTTCAGCAGGCTACACTTGGCGACACCATTCGATTGCCAGCCGGAACGTTTGAAATCACAAAACCGATCCCTTGATTAACGCAGGTACACAAAAAACTGGCTTAGGTCGTTCCGTTGGGATACAATGCACCCTTCCGGGCACGCACGAAAACATAGGATCCTCCCCCATGGCACAGAACCTTGTTCGTATCATTCTTCTCGCTACCATCTCGCTGCCTTTGACCGCCTTCGGGCTGCCACCGGCGAATTCGGACCCGAACGGTGTTTTGAGGAGGCCGATTCCCGACAAGCTGGTGGTGCTCACGTTCGACGATGGCTGTGCCAGTCACGCGACGGTGGTGGCCCCGATCCTGAAGAAACACGGTTTCGGCGGCTCGTTCTACGTCTGCGACTTCGATTCCTTCTGGACTCGCAAGGATTGGTATCTCACGTGGCGGCAGATGCGGGCGATGGCTGCGGATGGGCTTGATGTCGGCAACCACACCGTTGGTCACGCCGGCGGTGCGGGGATCGGTTCCTTTCATGCTATGGAGGACGAATTGCTAGCGCACGGCGTTCCTAAGCCCACGACCATTGCCTGGCCGGTCCATCACGTGAACCCGAATACGTTTCCCGATCTGGCCGCCAACGGATACACCTTCGGGCGCAGCGGCCATCATCGCGTTTATCGGCCGACGATCGATAACTGTTATGACATTCCGTCGTTTGGCGTTCGCGATCTTGAGGGCTTCGTCAAGGTGGTGCAGCAGGCCGTCGGTGGCAAGATCGTCACGATCTGCTTCCACGGCGTGCCGGACGGCGAGCACCCGCAGGTCGGGCTCGATCCCTCGACGTTTGAAGAAATGATGCAGTACCTCAAAGACAACAACTACAAAGTCATCGGGCTGCGCGACCTGGGCGAGTATATCGATTCGGCCAAGGCCGGCAGGCTGCCACCGACGGCGGACAACACCACATTCCCGGATGCGGGCGAGACCGTCAAGGACGACAAGCCTTTCGCCGGCAAGGACATTAAGTCGCTGAACTTCCCCGGCCTGTCGGGGGCGAGTATTTTCCAAACCCAGATCACCGCCCGCGTGCCGTCTGGCACGGACGTCACCGCGCTGACGCCGCAAATTGCGGTCTCGGAAGGGGCGTCGATTGCTCCGGCCTCCGGCGTCGCACGTGATTTCACCAAGCAGCAGACATACACCGTGACCGGCCGCGACGGTGCGAAGAAGGTCTTCACGGTCACCGTGAAGAAAACGGCCGTAAGTGCCCGGAAGAGTATACTGACGATCGGCTTTCCCAACGCGATGCCGACAATTGTCTCCGGAACCAATATCACGGTATGTGTGCCGGCCAACGTGGACGTGAAGGGGCTTGCGCCGACGTTCACGCTGTCACCGCTTGCGACGGCCAGTCCGGCGTCCGGCACGCCGCTGAATCTCTCGACGCCGCAAAAGATCACCGTCACGGCCCAAGACGGCTCGAAACGGGTTTACACCGTCACGGCGGCCAAGGCCCAAGACGTGAACTTCCGGACTTGGGACAGTGACTCGTCGGGCAAATGGAGCGACGCCTCGCGGTGGCAGTCCATCGCCGGCGCGAAAGGCGTGCCCAACGCTGGCGGCCGGGAGGACTATATCCTGAACTTCGACACGCCCGGGAACCTGGCCATTACCAACGACCTGGCGCAAAGCTTCCGGCTCAACCAGCTCTATCTGGCCACAGAACGAGGAGAAAACTTCACGTTGGCCGGCAACCGCCTTGTGCTGACGCCGAACCGTGCCGCCGGTATTCAGCCGGCGATTCATGTAACGTGCAACCACAAAATCGGCGTCATTGCCAACCCTCTCGATTTGATCGGGGACGTTGCCGTGAACATGAATCCCAACAGCGAAGTGACCCTTGAGGGACGCATTTCGGGCAACGGCCGCCTGGTTTTCAACTCCACCGACCCGAACCCCAGGGACGATTACCACTACTTTGGCTGTCGACTGAGGATCGACGGCCGAGGCAACACCTACCGTGGCGGAACCGTCATCAACGGCGGCGAGTTGATGCTGTTCTCAAA
>JABMRB010000152.1 GCA_013202865.1 Candidatus Nealsoniibacteriota bacterium
GACGACCTTCTCCGGGCAGACCACGATCACGATCTTCTTCGCCTGCTGGAGGTCCTTGGAGATATTGGACATGTGCTGCAGGAAGAAGGCAGAGCCGTCCGCGGCAGAGACTGCGTTGACTCCCATCACCGCAATGTAATCTCGCACCTGGGCCGACTCCAGATGCGTAAACGTCCTGGCAACGTCGAACGATTCGACCATGCCCTTCTCGTGGAACCCCGACAGTCCCCAGTAGTCCTCGACCTTCCTCTCGAACGTGTCGAACTCCTTGAAGTAACGGACGAAAGTCTTCAGGCCAGCGGCTTGCAACTGGGGCCGAAGCTCGTTCACGACGACGTTTGACTTATTGATCGAAACAAGGTTCGTGCGACCGGCAACCTGTTTGACGTAGGACGCAGCTTGCGCGGCGTCCGATGCGACGGTCCACTGGACTCCCTCGAACTGATCGAGGTTCTTCTTGTACTGCTGCATCAACGAGGTTTGGTTGTCCCGGCAGTGCCGTCGAATCTTACCAAGTTCCGTCCTGATGGATTCCAGATCGAGCCGAGACTCTCTGCGAGCCACGATACCAGCCGCCCGGCGCTGCGGGGCTGCCGGCTCGACCATCAGTAATGGGGGGATCTGGACCATCTGTCACCGCGTCCCTCAGTGTGAGCGCACAGGAAGCCCCTTCGGCAAGCTGGATTCCACAATGCTGCTGCCGCCCCATTATCCACTGCGACCGCCAAGTTTTCAACCCTCTCTCACGATCCCCGAATATACCGCCAGTGCGGGGTGCCGTCAAGAAGTCGGCGTCTCAGCGGCCGGGCAGGCGAAGGCGGGCTCGAAAGCAGGCAGTGGTCATCGCCCGAATTGCGAGAACAACAATACAATACGGAATACGGAATACGGGGTCAACTCTTGACTCTTGACACATTGGGCGAGAACTGCTAGAATTGCTGGCATGGCAAGGCCGATCCGTATTGAGTTTGAAAACGCCGTCTACCACGTCACGGCGCGTGGCAACGCGCGAGGGGATATCTACCGCGATGTCCCCGACCGGCAGCGGTTCCTCGAGACGCTCGGCGAGGCCGTCGAGCGGTTTGGCGTCGTGGTTCACGCCTTCTGCCTGATGTCTAACCACTATCACCTGCTGCTCCAAACGCCCCGGGCGAATCTGACCGACGCGGCCGGCTGGTTGCAGGCGACCTACAGCATCCGCTTCAACCGTCGCCATCGCCGTAGCGGACACGTCTTCCAAGGCCGTTTCAAGGCCCATTTGGTCGAGGCCGACGGCTACGCACGCGAACTCATCAAGTACATCCACCTCAACCCGGTCCGCCCCAAAGACAAACGCCGGCGGGTTCCCGCCGAACGTCGGGCGGAACTCTCGCGCTACCGCTGGAGCAGCCACCGCGTCTACGCCGGCCTGGGCAACGCGAAACCACCGGCGTGGCTCTGCACGGAGTGGCTGAGTTACTTCGGCCGTACGCGGTCGGTAGCCGTAGCCGAATATCGCGGCCAGGTCGCCCGGATGTTCGGCCAAGTCGTCCGCTCGCCCTGGCAGGACCTTCGCGGCGGCTTGGTCCTCGGCAGCACGACCCTCTGGAACAAAGTCAGCAGACTGATCGCCGAGTCCGAGGGCGCCGACGAGATCCGCTGGTCGCGTCGCGCCGGGGCCGAGGCGGTCGCCCAAGAGATCGACCGCTTGGCCGCCGCACAAACCGATCGTCGCATCGCCATCTGGCTGAAGGTCCGCCACGGCGGCTGCCGGATGACGGAAGTGGCCAAGGAGTACGGCTACAGCGACGGCAGCGGCGTCCATCGAGTCATCCAGCGGCTCGAAGCCCGAGCCAAGAACGAAGGTCATCTTGACCGACGGTTGAAGTCGCTGGCTAGGAAAGTGTCAAGTGTCAAGAGTTGACCCCGAATCCAGGGAAGTGGAGTCTGCCGGGCATGAAAGTTCCACATCCGGTCGATTTCAATACCGGGAAACCTATACGGAATCCGAATCCTTAATCATGTCGAGACCCAACATATTGCCGATTAAGCGCATGGACGATTTGCACACAAACCTGATTGGTTGCTCTAGTGAGGGGCAATTCATGATCATTGACTATTATGGTTGTGATGAATCCATTCTGTACGTCGTTAGGTATCTCTTTCACATGTCCGGTGAATTTAACAATGTAAAGTATGGGAAACTCGGCAACGATGCTTCTGAGGACGAAATACAAATCGAGAAGAATGGTTTCCTAAGTGAACTAGAACCGTATCAACTATGCGACATTCGTGTGCATCCGTTCGAGGTGAACATTGACGGTATAACGTTTGGGCTTTTGTATTCCGAGGAGACTCAATCCGTGAATCTAGAACCAGGGCCGCTTATTACCTTCATGGCTCCATGGGACGGCGAGTATTGCACGTAACAAGAATTAACGTTCGGTCATTGATTCATTGATAGGGGCTGCTTCAAGGATACGGATACGGATACGGGGTCAACTCTTCCAATTAGACACTTCCAGCCCGAAGCAGCAAGTCACGCCATAGCAATGACTTAGACGAATGGCCAGTTTGGACGCCACGGGAGTGGCTATTGCC
>JABMRB010000153.1 GCA_013202865.1 Candidatus Nealsoniibacteriota bacterium
CACAGCCCCCGTAAATGCTCCTTTGACGTGGCCGAACAGTTCGCTCTCGATGAGGCTGCTCGGAAGTGCGGCACAATTCACCTTGACCAGCGGGCGCTGCTTTCGCGAACTTTGATTGTGGATCGCCCGGGCAAACAGTTCCTTGCCGGTTCCCGTTTCACCCAGCAGCAGCACGTTAGCGTCGGTCTTGGCTACATGTCCGATCTTACCCAGAGAAACTTGGAGGATTTCGCTCTGGCCCACGATTTCCTCGTATGGCTGGCTGCCGCTAATCTCCTCGCGAAGGTAAACGTTCTCTTCCTGAAGCCGGTCTTTGAGTTGCCCGATTTCCCGGAGTGCCTCTTGTAGCTTCTGTTCGGACCGCTTCTGCTCGGTGACGTCTTCGATGCACACGAGAACCTGACGGTCATCGGAGAGCTCCGAGAGCGCGGTGGAAATGAGCACGTGCTTGTCGCGGGGATCTCGCTGGTTTCCCAGTACGAGCCTGACTTCCACCTGACGCTGCATTTGGCCCGTCTCGAAAGTGTCGGCCACTACGCAGCGCACAGAGCACTGCTGGCAATCGGGACCGAGGCCACAGCCGCTCGGGTTGTCCAACGAACGAACGCAGCGAACGGCGTTGCCGAAACGAAGCCCTTTGAGCTCTGCTGCCGAGACCGCGAACGTCTCTTCGGCTGCCAGATTCATTTCCCGGATCTGTCTGTCCCCGTCCAGCAGCAACATCGCCACGGGAGCGTTCTGGAAGAACGCGACGAATGTCGCCAAGCGTTCCTTCGCTGCCTGCTCGACCTGTCTGCAATCCGCGATGCAAGTTGAGTCCATTAAGAGCGTCCTTTCTTATCGATTCGGCAGTCGCGGGGGGCATGGGCCAATCTCCCCATCATACCGCAAAGGGGCATCGCGGACAACATTTCGCCCCCCGGGGCAACATTTCGCCCTTTCGGCACGAGGAGCGACGCTCGCTACGGGATTGCCTTGGCTTCGTATCTAATTGCTATGCAAGTACTTAGGTCGATTCCTGCCGCCCCGTAGCAGATTCGGCGCGCAACGTGCGTAACATGAGATCCATGTCGGTCGCAGACCACGATGATATCGGCCCCGTATGGGATGGTATCGCATGTCGTGACGTTGCGGCAACCTGAACTTTCACAGGCAAGGAGGACTTCAGATGCTAGTTCTAAGCCGAAAAGCGGGCGAACGGATTTCGATCGGGCCAGAGATTGAGGTCACGGTGTTGGGTATCCACAAGGGCAGAGTGAAACTCGGTTTCTCGGGGCCGCCGGAGGTCCCAATTCACCGCGAGGAACTTCGGCAACGGATGGAGCCAGGGCGTCTCGCTGTCGGATCGCACAAAGCGAGCAACGTCACCTGATACCGGCAACGATTGACGTCTCCATTCGAGTACCGCTAGGAAAAGGTTGCGAACCGACTAAAGCAATTGCGAGAACAGGTGGCAAACAGTCGAGGTATCGCTCCGGAACAGGTAGATATGACCAATGTGAAAGCCTTCTACATCCTCCAGCCGTCCTACATCGACGCTTCGCGCAACGAAGCGGTGAAGCAGTACGGTTCGATGGAGCAGTACATCCGCGATGGACTGCACGTCACCGAGGATGAATTGAGGCGGCTTCGGGAATCGTTACTGGACTAGACTCCCGTTCAAGAACGTCGTGAACGCGCGGCCGGAAACGGTCAAAGCCTCCAAGCCGTGTGCTAGAGTTGACTAACGGTCGGGAGTGATTCTTGCCGGATATTCCGGTTCTGACGCCGCGAGGCGCCCTTTACAGATCCTTGCAGCAGAAAAGGTCCAAATCGATCATGCGTATGACACTTGTAGCGATCGTATTGCTGACCGTCAGCGAATCCTTCGGGCAGACTCCGTCTCAGGAGAGGATTCAACAGGTATTGGGTAAGAAAATCGCGGAGATTCAGGAATTCGCATGCCACCCTTCGATCGTCGACGCCGTTCGCCTGCAGAACGACCGGCAGATGGCGCTTAGTGAAATCAAGGATCTCGACAAGCAATGGACAAGCACCCGTGAGCTGACTGCGCACAAAAGAGCGCTCCAGGAGGGCAAGGCCGGCCGGCTCCTTACGCTGAAGATCCACAAGAATCGGGCCATCTATAACGAAGGATTTGCAACCGACAACCAGGGTGCCAATGTGCTGGCCTGTCCGCCCACCAGTGACTACTGGCAGGGAGACGAGACCAAGTGGCAGGCTGCATACAACGGCGGCGCAGGCAAGACGTACGTGGGACCCGTGACGCTGGATGAAAGCACGGGCGTCAATGCCGTACAAATCTCCGTTCCGATCCTCGACCACGGCAAGACGATCGGTGTCCTGATCATGGGTGTGAGGCTCACCTACGTCGAACTGAAGGCGATCCAAGCAGAGGGCCCCAGCGGCGCAAAACCCACATCCGGGTAGCTCTCGGCGTATCTTCATCCTTCACCGTGGGTGGGTGGTCGCGATGGTTTTTCCACAATTGACGTCGCCACGTCACCCGGACGAGTCGAACGAGATAGCCAACCCTCTCGCGGGGAATCATCTAGGCCACCCGTGAATAGAACCCGGCCCCGACAAACTGCGTAAGACCGTCGCCCAAGAAAGCAAGTCCGCCGCTTCCAACCTGTCCCCACTTGAATCCCCAACGACATCCGCCTTTCTTCTTGCTCATGCGTATCTCCTTTGCGGGGCGGGGGCAGAGCGTGAACAACAACTAAGCGATCATTCAATTCGTGCGAAATGGCAGAATGCGGGCATTCTACGCCTCCGCTGCCCCGGCCGTCAAGACTCTAGAGCCAAGCTCCGTCCTGCCCGACTCACCCGCGACGCGTGGAATCCGTAGCACACCAGCATCGCGACGACGACCACTGCGAAGTTGCCGGCCGCGGCGTACCAGATGGTCAGGTCCGAGGTGACGGGATTGACCCTCAACAGCGTGCTGACAAACAGCCCCACAATCACGGCCACCAGACCCACGCGGGTGAGAACCATCATCAGGGCCACGGCGGTCAGGGCCCCGGTTGCCCAGGGGAGAAACGTGTCGTAGGTGGAGATGGCGGCGTAGATGGTCGTCAACGTCAGGAAGAACGCAACGGCCGCCAGTCGGGGAGCCCGCAATGTGACTCGCAGCAACAGCATCAACACCAGCAGCACCAGCCCGGTCGAGACCGAGTTCAGCAGGACGCCGATCACCGTGCCCACTTTGTAACGCATCCCCAGCAGTTCGCCCAACTCGAAACCGGCGCCGGGCAACTTGGGTACCGGCTGCGGCACGCCCAGCCAACCGGGCAGCAGCGAATCGAACTGCAACAGCAGCACCATGCCCACGCCGAGCAGGCTGCCGATGAGCACGTCGCGGCCCACGAGCGGGTCGCGGAATCGGCCTTCCAGCAGCCGGCTCCAGGTGATCATCGTCTGCGGCCAGAAACGCCGCACGTACGGCTCCACGGCAATGTAGACAATCCACGTCGCGGCCGCCGACAGCGCAGAGCGGGCTAACCACAAGTACATCGAAGCCGCCTCCTCGACAAAGACCGCCACGTGCCGTTCGCCCACGATCCAGTCCAGCAATGCCAGCACCAGCGCCGCCAGGGCCACGCGCCGGGCACGGACCCGGTCGCCGCGGCCCGCTTTGAGGTTGCGCCACGCGAGAATCGCGCCGCCGATCAGCGCCACCATATAGAGCACGAAGCGGACGGTAAACGTGCGCGACGGTGTCTTCGACGGGCCCGCGACCGGCGCGCCGGAATCGTCCTCCTGCCACGGCGCGAGCAAGTGAAAGTAGACCACCCGGCCCTTCAGCAAAGCCGCCTCGATTCGCAACGGCTTGCCGCCGGCCGCGCACGTCCCTTCCCACGCCGCGACTTGGTCGGCGTACATCGGCGGGCTCCGCGAAGGGTCCACCGATTGGAATTCGTCAAAATCGAGGTCCGCTAAACGGAACACCTTGGTCCAGTCGACCGGCTTGACCGGTTCGATCGACGGGCGCATTCGCTCTGCCGGTTCACCCACGGCGGCAAACAACAACAGCCAGCCTTGCCCGTCGAGCCGCACGGTGATCATGCCCGGCTCGGCAGGAAGCTTGCGTAGCAACGCCGGCTCGCCGAACGGGGACGGGGGCAACAGTCGCGTGTCACCTTGGCGATACCAGTAGAAGACGGCGGGCGGGCGGGCGGCGGCCAGTCCGTCCCATGTCCGGTGCCGATCGTCCGCTTGCATGGCCCAGTCCAAATAGCCGCGGTCGATGGAGAACCCCTGCATCGATCCAGGGCGGCCTGATTCGTGTCCCAGCTTCTTGATGACCGTCTGCGCACGGTCTTCCAACACGGCCGGGGCCTTCTCCAACCCGGCTTGGGGGAGAAAGAAGGTCCGATCGGCTAGCAGCACGACGGCCGCCAGACCGAGCAATCCGGCAACCAGGCAAGCGACGGCGATCGTCGAACGCATTGCACCATGCGCACCGCCCGCGGCGACCATCTCCGGCGAGGGCGTTTCGCCGGCCGCGACGGCTGCCGAGAGCGGATCGCCGCCAGGCAGCGCCGCCGCCGCCATATAGGCCGACACCGGCCGCTGCCGCGGGTCCGGATCGAGACACTGCACGATCACCCGTTCCAGGGCCGGGTCGATCTGGCTGCATACGGCCGACGGGGCCGCGGGTACGGCAGGCCGGCCGCGGGCTTGCGTCGACGCCCCGTCGAACGGCGCCTTGCCGGTTGCCAGTTCGTAGAGCACGACGCCGAGCGAATAGAGGTCGCTGCGAACCGACGGCTGCCGACCGTCGAACAGTTCCGGGGCCATGTAGTCCGGGGTGCCCGCCATCGGTACCTCGTCGCCGGCGGCAGGCGCGACGGCCGCGATGCCGAAATCGGTGATCTTGACCCGACCGCGGCCGTCGATCATCACGTTGGCCGGTTTCAGATCGCGGTGCAACACACCCTGATCGTGTGCTGCGCCGAGCCCAGCACAGAGTTGCCGGGCAATCTGGATCGCTTTGTCGCCGGGCACGCGCCCGATCCGCCGCAACAGCGAAGCGAGATCCTCGCCGTCGACGTATTCCATCGAGATAAAGGCTTCGCCGCCCGCTTCCCCCATGTCGTAGATGCGGTTTACGTTCGGGTGGGTCACGCGGCGTGCCAGGCGGACCTCGTTGCGAAGACGATCGAGCCACACCGGATTGTCGGTGTGGCTGCGCGAGAGGAACTTCAGTGCGACCGGCTGATCCAACTTGAGATCGTCGGCCCGAAACACCTCGCCCATGCCGCCGCGCCCCAGCCGGCCGAGCATCCGGTAGCGTCCGGCGATCACCGTCCCCGGCGGGAACCGCTCCGCCGGTCTGGCGTGGTTGCCGGGATGGTAGCCGCTGGACTCATCCGGCGGCACAGCGTCCCTC
>JABMRB010000154.1 GCA_013202865.1 Candidatus Nealsoniibacteriota bacterium
ATCATGTTCAACGAGCGCATCCGGCCAAAGCATCTGATTGTGGACCAAGGCCCGCAGTTCAAATGTGAACACTTCGAGCACGTGTGGTGCAAAGCCATGGGCATCCTGCCGCGATTCGGTGCGGTCGGACGCCACGGCTCGATTTCGGTCGTTGAACGTTTTCATCGAACGTTCAAGGAACTGCTCGGGCAGATCGTCGTGCCGGAAGACCAAGCCGAGTTCGAGTGCGAAGCCCGGCTGATTATCCAATGGTACAACGAGCATCGTCCGCACGCGACACTCCGCGGCAAGACGCCCAACGAGGTCTACTTCTCCCGGCCGCCGGCGAACGAACGGCCACGCCTGGAGCCTCGCGACCGTTGGCCTCGTGGCTCGCCTTGCGCGAAACCCCAGGTCGATGTCGAGGGCTCGCCCGGTGATCCGATCGTCTTCGAGATCGATTGTCTCGAAGGCCGCCGCCATCTGCCGATAATTGGTGCTCGCCACGCGGCGTGAACGTGCGTGACGCCCAACGTGTCGCGCTACCTTTGTGCGCAAGGATCGCTCCTCAGGGCTCTCTCGTCTCGATTGTGAAAGAACAAGCCGTTCTCACGGCGTATTGAGAATGTCTACGTGCTCGCATTCTCCCTCGACTGGCTAAACGCGGGCCAACTGTGGTGCTGGCGATAGTCGATGGACCATAACACCATAACAACAGTTCTTGTCGAACGTCGGCGTTTACGCGTGCTGTTTACAGCGTCGCCGTGCAACGCTTTGTTGGTCACACCTTCTTACCTCGGCGACGCTTTGGCAGGAGCCTTAAGGGTTGCGATAAGGTAGGCGGTGGGGGTTCTGTACTTCACATTCGGAGCGCCAGGGTACACGACTTGACACTCGACCCCCACCTCGATGCAGCGCTGCCGCAGGCCAACGCCAAAGGTGGCGCCGTGGATCGAGTGTGTAGAGAGGCCCAGAGCGGGCGGCTTATTGCCATAGGACAGGTAGACCGGTGGGTCCCCGGCGCTGACAAGTGCGAATGGCGAGTACTCGGCAATCCACGGAAGCAGTTTCTCCCTGTCAGACAGGAACTCCGCAAAATCCTTGCCGTATTCATAATTCCCAAAGGAGTGGCCACCATAGCCGGGGTTGAGAAACCACTTTTTCAACTGCCTGGGGTCAAGCGTCGTCTGCGCGCCCGAACCAGCGGCACACCACAGCCGGGTTGATTCGCGGGCAACCGGATCCCCACTCTTCGGATCGGCCATATCGTCGTGGTAGGCCAGCCACAGGCTTGAACAGCCGCCGGCCGAATTGCCGTAGGAGCCAATCCGTTCTTTGTTGATGTTCCATTCACGAGCCTTACTGCGGACGAACTGCAACGCCCGAGCGGCGTCGTGGAGCGGCGCCTTAACCGGCGGCGTTACACCCTGAGTATGCTTCCCGATCAACCGATAGTTGATGGCCACGACCGAGATACCCTCCCCCAAAAAGGCCCGGAGATTGGGAAAACGACTGCTGCGCGGAACATTCGCTTTGCTGCCGGCGGTCCAGCCGCCACCGTGAATGATCACCACGACCGGTGTTGGCGTCACCGACTTGGCCTGCCAGAAGTCGAGCCTATTCCGTCCGTGTTTGCCGTATGGGACATCGGCAAACGTGGGCGCCAGCGGAGACTGTTTCGAATTCGGCGGATACGTTTTCGGTCCGGTTCCGGTCTTCGCGTCATCGGAATCCCCGGCATGGACGGCAACGGTGACGGCCAGCAAACAGGCAAGACAGCAGATAGCCAGGGAGGTGGTGTATTCTGTTTTCATAGCATTATAGGCCCTTTCACAAATTCTGTGGCGTCAGTTTGAAACGCTTGATGCTAACGCCCTTGTTCGGCGCCTTGATCGTGAACTGGAGCGAGTTTCTGCCTTTCCTCAAGTCGACCGGTGTAGGCTTTGTTTCCCCCCAGTATCCTTTGGTATACGGCAGCGCAATGTCGATAAGCGTACGCCTGTTCAAGCGGAGCATGAACTCCCGATCCACGGTCACAGTGCATACTTCAGCCGTCAGTTCATATTTGCCGGCCGCGGGTGCCTCGACATTGAATTTGAGCAGCTCGGGCCGCCCGCCGCCAAGAGAGTAGTGAACCTGCACCTCATCGCCGTCGATGGTATGCATGAAGCGAAGCTTGTCGGTATTCACCGTTGCGTGGGCTGCGCCCGGTGGAATCGCAATCACACCATCCTCGCCAATCACGATCGTCTTCTGCGCTTCCGTCAGCTCAATCTGATCGATCTTTTCCGGTACAGCTTCCACGTTGGACTCGCCCAGCTCCTCGCCGGTCGGTGCGAGTTCAGCAAGTTGGGCGGCTGCCACAATCGCCAGTTTCTTGTAGAATGCCAGCGCATTCCAGAAATCACCGCCAACACCGTAAACCCCTCTGCTGACCTTCGCCTCATCGAATGCGTAGCCGACCCACTCGGCCCTATTAACCTTCATGTATTCCGACGTCTTACTGCGTGCGCGTTCCTCCAGGGAGAAATCCAAGCCGCAGATGCCTCCGTGCCTGTTAAAGGTCCAGTGCCCGCCAAAAACAGTCGTCCAGCCGTCGGGCGTCCAGTGACACATTGCGGCATGGCCCCTCTGGGTAGCGAATCGAGTTGGAATACCAAAGGCCGTTGTTGCCAGTTTACCTGTGAAGCAGCGCGGGCCGCAGACCCCGCCTTCGAGCATGTAGTTTTGAAATCTCGTCAGTTTCAGGTCCGCTCTCGAAATGCTGTGCGCGTATGGCACATCGGTTTTCGTAATACGGCAGTAGCGCCACTTGTAATTAGGGTTTCTGATGTGGTCCGGTCGATAGTTGCGCAGCATGTCGCGCATCCAGTTCAAATCCTCAACCGAGAAAATGTGCATGACGAAGCGCCAATTGAAATCGCTATAGGTACCGAAAGCCTTGTCAAGTTTGCCTTCAAGATAGGCCTTCTCATAGTCCAGAAAGACTTCGACATTCACTTCGACATCGGTCATCCCCTCCTTCCTCGCGCCGCCGAATGCTACGCAGCCGCCAGGGTGTTCCATTGCGCTTGCGAGCGCGAACATCTGCCAGAACCCCTCCTTCGCACGCTTGCTGGCCTCTTGTATTGCTTTATAGCTCTGCATCGCCTTGCCGTACCTGCGCGAGTGGCAGCCACCCAATTCCATGATCTGCTTGATGAGCGCATCATCGCCGAGCAGCTCATCGATCAGGGCCTCCTCTTCCCGGCCCTGTTGAGCAAACATTGCCAGCGCACGCGGCGTAGCATGCGCGAGCAGCGCCAGCTTCCTCAGTGTTACGTCCAGCTTGTCGCTTGAGAGGAATGCATCCAGATCGGAAAGAAGCGGCGTCGCTGCGACCACTGCGTTTGACTGCGCCTCGGCATACAACTCGTGCGAGGGTGCGTATCGCGGGGGCGCGTTCCTGAGCCCGTTCGGATTCGGCTGTGGCGGCACGTCCGCCACAGCCGCGTGTGCGGTCAGGAAGGCGGCCTTCTTCTTCTCGTCGACAGCCGGCAGAGCCTTCGCAATGTCGGCCTTTAACCTTCCAAGCATGTCGCTGTACTTCGCCAGCAGCTTTTCGCCCTGTGCGGTAAGCGGGACCTCCGCATCCTTCTTGGCTGCCGACGCAACATGGCATAGGCCCATCACAACGGTCATCGCCAAACACATCACGCCAATCATTGTTGGACTCTTCATAAACGCAGTTCCTTTTCTTAATGCTGACTAAGCCTTATCTTTTTCAACCTTTCGTGGAACAACTTGTAAACATCCGGAGATTCCAATTCGGCCGGTTCTTCGGAGCGCCGACGCATTTGGGCCGCCTCTTCCTTACGTCCAAGTTTATCCAGGATAACGGCCTTGGTAGCCCATAGTTCAACAAGAATGTCGTCCGGCAGGTTGACCGTAACCGTGGCTGCTTCCTTTTGCCAATTGGTCGGGTCCTTACTTCTTCTGCCCTGGAAGTACTTCAATTTCTTTGCGTCAATCGCCTTGTCAATGGACTCGATCGCAGCTTTCCAATCTTTCAGCCCCATATACGCCAGTGCCTGCCCATGATATCGCGGCGCTCGCCAGCCGAAGCGATCAGGGGTCCACGGAAGATAGGGTCCGCCGAAAACGCGTGCAGCTTCCTTGAAATCTCCCTTCTCGAGCGCCTTGTAAGCATGTTCCAGCTCGCACACCTCAATCTGGACTTTCGAGGCGAGCATGCTTGGAAATGCCCCGGCGTCGACATGCGGGACCCCCGATGCGTGCCACGCAATGGTCCCGTCACGGCGGAGCAGGAAGACATTGGGGCATCGATCCGCCGAAAGAATGCCCAAGCGGCGCACCATCGGATTCGCGAGGCCACCCGGCACCATCGTCGCCTGACAGGTCAGTTCCCTTGTTTTCATCAGGGCATTGATGCGGTCCGCATCGTCGGACAAG
>JABMRB010000155.1 GCA_013202865.1 Candidatus Nealsoniibacteriota bacterium
GCCCATGCCACCGCCCCCGCCACCGCCGCCGCCCATACCCATGCCACCCATGCCACCGTAGCCACCCATCATCTGGTTGCTGATCGGCAGCACGAGGTCGGCCACCGGGTAGACCTTGGTGGTTAGTTGGCTTTCGGCCTCTTCGGGCGTGGTGATTAGCAGGACCTCGTCGCGGATCATGTAGGTCAGATCCAACTCGCGAAGCGTCAGCCGCAGGGCCGAGCGCAGCGAAATGCCCTTGAGGTTCTTGGTAATCGGGGTGTCCGAGCCGATACCCACGTCGTCCAGGGATGCGCGGTCGATCTGGATCTCGATGTCGTGGTAGTCCTTCAGGTAGTCGACCACGTCCTGCATGGGCGTTTCGATGAACTCCAACTGGGTGGGCGAATCGAGGGCTTCGGCAATGCGTTTCTCGGCCGGGCCCTTCGCGGCGAGGTCCATCGACTTGTACTTCTCCATCCGGCGGGCCGACAGTTCCTGCCAGACCTCGGCGGACGGATAAACGATCGGCGGTTCGTCGGGCGTCGGAATGGAGGACATCTCCACCTGCATTAGCGTGTCGACCACACCCTTCTGCCGCATCACCCGCAGCACCATGTTGTGTGCGATCGCTTCGGTAAACCGCGCTTGATGCGTCGCCAGTATGCCCACGGAATTGTCCGGGTCCTCCGCGGTCACTTCCTTCGCGACGGCCTCTTCGGCCAGCTCGTAGCGTCCCTCATCCATCAGGGAATTGAACCGCTCCATCAACTGATCGATCTTCATCTCCTTGTGCATCAGGTTCTCGACCAACAGGCGACGCTCCCTGGCCGCGGCCAGGTCCTCGTGCTCCTTCTGCTGTCGGTGATCGAGCTCGATCTTCCGCCGGCCCGACTCCTGGATGGCTGCCTGGATCACGCCGCTGAGCTGGTCGCGGATGTCCGGATTGAGGTCGGTGGCCCGCTTGACGCCTTCGAGCGTGATTTTTAGATCCTGCATCGCCCGCTCCGGATCGGTACCCATCATACCCCGGGCCTGATTAACCGCATTGAGCACCTCGGTCTTGATGATCTGGTCGATCAGGCTCTTTTCCCGGCTGAAGGCCTGGACAAAAGCTCCGTCGTTCGGAGCGATCAGTGTGAGGTCGTCCGGATCAACGGCACCGACGCCGGCATCATCGGCCGCTGCCACGGAAAATGGAACATCTGCCGGTGCCGCGCCGCCGGCGCGTCGTTTCTCGACCGCCCGTTTGATGGCCGCCGCCTCGCGGTCGTGAGGATCGCGAGCGAGCGCTTCGCCGGCCAGTCGCTCGGCATTGTCGAGGTTATCGGCGTTGAGCGCGTGCCGGGCGAGTTGGGCCAGGCTGCGAACGTCGACGTCGAGTTGTTGTCTTGCCCTTGCGAGGCTCGCCGAACCGATGATCGGCAGGCTCAGCCCGTCGTCCACCTTCGCCGAAGCGACCAGCTCGGCCAGGTAGCTGTTCTTGTCGTCCGATTGTCCCGGCTGCACGGTCCAGGAGAGTTTCTCCGCGCCACCGGCGCCGGTCACCGCCATCTCAACGTTCAGCGGTCCCTTGCCCGTGTACGTACCCACGACGACCGAGTCGCGATCGGACCGCAACGGCGGCGTCATCTTGGGAAAGGCGTCGATTTGGGCCGGCCACTTGAAGTCGGCCGCCGGCCAAAGGACCGTCGCCCGGACCGCTACGGCCAGACCGCTTCCGTCGTCGAGCACTACGCCGCCGGTGCGTCCGGCCAGTGCGCCAAGAAGCTGCTCGTCCAGCCGCGGCCCCACGGCGTAGCTGACCACCGAAATCCGTCCGTCGACCAGTCGACTGGTCAGCGTCTCGAATTCTTTCGCACCTAAGAGGTTCCCGACGCTCATGCCGTCGCCGATGTAGACTGCTGTGCGCGGGTTCTTCCCCTCGGCAGCAAAGCTATCCGCGGCAGCCGTCAGGGCATCGGCCATGTCGGTCGACCCCAGGGGCGTTCGGGCGTCGAGTTTCTTCAGGGCGGCGGCCATTTCCGGGCTTCCCGGTGCGACGAACGTGTCGCTCATCGGGATGGCGTGGTCGTCGACGGCGATCAAGCGAACGCGGTCGTTCGGCGAGAGGCCAGCCAACGTACTCCGCAACGAGGCCATGGCCTGCTTGCGAAAGTCGCCGGCCTGACTGGCGGAGGTGTCCAAGAGGATCACCACGTCGTGTGCGGCGGCGGCTGGCGCGGCCGCTTGCGGCTTCAGGCTCAAGGCAAAGAAGTTGGTTCCATCGGGATGAGTGAATGTGTCGAGCCGGGCTGCCTCAGCGCCCGACGCCGCACCCATCGAACAGGTGGCCAAAACCGCGGCTGCCAAAATCGCTACCGGCACCACGGCCGATCGGAAGGGAATCTGCTTCGACATGTCTGCATTCTCCAACGTTCGAGACTAATGCGGCCACAACGGCAACCGTGTTCCGGGGCGGTCGCCCTGGCGCGCAGAGACTTTCTGCACATATTAGCGGGCGCACACCATGGCGCGTCCATCTTACACACTATCGGCTAGTGTCATTTTACTCAATCTCCGCGGGATTTACCAACGAAAAATCGGCGAACCGCCCTGAATCCAACCCCAGATATCCCCGTTTGTGATTCGAGGACGCGAAAGAGACAGCCGCCACCCCCCTGAAGAAGTAAGACGGCTCGGGAAACCGGTGGGTCTCCCGAGCCGTAACTCTTTTCCAGATAATGCTTTACGACGCAGTCCGTCGATCGGGCCGAATCCGTCGGCCAACCGGGCCACTAGCCAACCCGTTGTCGCAGGCGAACCCCTCAAATGGGCCTACTGGGCAGAAATCTGCTCAGAGACACCGTGGATCGCCATTGCTAACTCATCCAGTGACCATGCTGTCCAGGATCGAACCGCGCCGAGTACTGAGGTCTCGTCATCGTAGGGACCGAACCATTGTGACTTTGCGTCACCGGGCTCGCCCGAGGCGGCTTCGTCGGCTTCATCGAAGCGCTTGAAGTCGTCGGGATCGGAGGTATTTTCCGGTTCGGTCTGCTCGATTTCGTTGCTCAGCACCTCAGGGTTGCCGTACTTTGCTTCCGGATAAGAGAACTCGTATTTATACTGATAGGACTCCGCCGCATCCGCCAAATCTTCCGGATAGGCGTCCTCTTGATTGGGATACGCATCGCTGTAGCCCCGATAGCCGCCACCCGGATAGTCGAGGACCACTTCGACGTCCGGCTGCTGGGTGTTCACTTCGTAGCCAGCCTCGTACTCTTCATACTCGTAGGGCTCCTCCTCAGAGACAGCGTACGCCTCGGCGTACCGCTCGTCGTACTGGAGGATGAAGCCCGCTCCGAAAGTAGGGGCGTACTTGTAGGAGTACTCCTGCTTCTGGTCCGCGTCGCCGGGGTCGGCCAGCGACGTTTCTACGTATTTGTATCCCACATATTTGTAGCTCTTACGGCCGCCGGCATTTTGCTCGTCATTGATGAAGTCGTAGTCTTCGTACTGGCCATCGTCATATTCGCCGTCATCATATTCATCGTAGTAGGACTCGTAGTCCTCGTAGGTCCACTGCTTTGACGGTTGCGAACCCAAATCGTCGGCCAGGCCCACCGGGCCGTTGCCAGTTCCAAAGGCGATCACCACACTGCCGAGCAAGGCCGGCAGCAGCGACCGCGCAACGCGCGGGTACTTCATATTCCAATGTCCTCCTGGAAAAACCGCACCTGGAAGAATGAGCCAAGCGGCGCCGCATCGCACCGCGTCCGAGCCGCCCGAGCCACGAGCGGTCGGTAAACATATCGGAGCAAGAAGTCTGGGCGCATTAGGCGATTCATACTCGTTTCGGCAAATGGCGAAGCGTAGTGTTTTAACCGTCTGACACGGCTGGAATGGTCTGGCGAACCTTGCGGGGTTACAAACGAACCTCGCGATTCAGAGTGTATGAGCTGCGCCGATTCTCACTGATTGGGCTGGTAAGATAGGAGGCCTAAGGAAAGGCTCGCGGAGAATACGGCTGAATAGAAAAGGCGGGAAAGGCCGGGGGGAAACCGAGTTCGGACCGGAGCCGCACAAGTTGGCGGATGACCGATCGTTTTGTCACCAGGTCGAGTCCGCCAGTCCATTGCAGACCGAGGAACGTCATCAGGACGGGGCTGCCGCTACGGTCGGCACGGAAGCTGCGACCGGCTGACGCGATCAGGGTCCAGTGATCGGTTAGCTCATACGTCAGGCCGCCTTGGGCGAGTCGATGGGAGCCACACGAGCCATCGTGTCATAACCACGCCATCAGTGACAATCTTTCCCATGCCACGCGGATATGCTCTGGAGCAAACGTATCGCGTTTTCGCGGATTCCAGTCATGCACCATACGAATTCCATCGTCGCACGTCTTAGCTGGCGACTGCTCGTGCTTGGCAACCCAATGTACGCTTGCGAGAAGTTCCATACCGTAGGCTGTCTCGAAGCCATCGATTAAGTCCTCGACACGATGGAAGCATTCGAGCGTTTTTGGTTGTGTTTTCAGGAACTTTTCAGCCTTCTTGACAGCACCGGGCATCGGTTCAAGTACCTTTCCCGGTTCTTCCGATGCGTCCCCGAATCCCGTGATGTAGTGGCCTTCGATGTCGGTGAGGACGTGCCGCAGATTCGTCGAATACGGACCATAGCGTCCCTTAACGAAATGGAGTTTCGGAACTTCGCCGGCTTCCTTCAGGAAGTACATCAGTTTGTGTAACTCGAGCAGCGTCACTTCATCGTCCATCAAGGCAGCCACATAGCGACGCATCAGACCAAGCAAAGCGGCTCGGCCCGGGCTCATTTTGGGTCTTTTCGTTGCGGTCTTCATCCGCGAAGCAGGCGGTTTCCCTGCCGGTTCGAAGACGAGCACGTCAACATCACTCAGTTCTCCAAGAGCCGATTCAATCTCCCGCTTAACGTCATCCCAGCGCAGGCCGCCAAGTCCGCAACCGAGCGGCGGAACAGCAACCGATCTGATCCCCAGTCGCTGAATCTCATCCACGAGTGCTTGCAGTCCGCTCTGAATGAACTCGATCTTCGACTTCCCCTTCCAGTGTTTCTTGGTGGGTAAGTTGATGACGTATTTTGGCCCTTCAAGCATCGACAGTTTCACCGTGAAAACGCTGCCGATTTCCAATTGGCCCGATTCGCACGCGTCCTTGTACGGCTTCATGATCTCGGGGAACGCACGGCTGAACTGCAATGCGATGCCTTTGCCCATGACGCCAACCGTGTTCACGGTATTGACGAGGGCTTCGACGTCCGCCTCGAACATGTTTCCTTTCAAGAAGTTGATCATTGTGTACTCCGGACTTCCTGTCTCAATAATACCAGTCTCGCTTGACCGCAACCTGCGGTTTGTGATCGGCATCCGCGAGAATCTGCTGCACTTCGTCTGCAATGGACTGCTGAATCGCTCCGATTCCCCCGATGGAAGTCCACGGAAACTGATCGTGGACTAGAAACTCTGCCATCTTCTTGCTCTTGACGGCCGGGTCGACACCCTGTCCGCTCCACCATCGAGCGTTGACCGCATTCCAATCCACGAAGGTCGGAAGTTGGTTGATGTCTGCCGAGAATTGCGTATAAGAGGCAGCGGCATTACCGTCCGAGAAGGCCCATGGCCGGTCGGCTGCTGCTCGAATCGCCGAATCGGTCGTCGATACCAAATGGACGACGCGATCTTGCCCGCCGCGATACTTCAAATCAGGGTTCTGTTTGTGGATCATGAACAGCATGGGGGAACGTGGACAGAAATAGAACGGTACGTAATCTCCGACCCGCGTCCCGCGATGACAATGCACGGGGAGTTCGTCGAGCCGTCGCCTTTTGATGTTGTTCAGTCCGATCACGACACGCTCACCGCGAGTGTCGACGAGTCGGCGATCCGACCACAGACAACCGTCTTCGATGATCGAAGAAAGATTGTCAACATGCGTGATATGAAAAATGTAAGTTGGTTCTGTCTTTGCCACGAGCCGTCCTCTATCTCGTCCGTCGCCTCCTGCGATGGGTTCATGTTTGTTGCTTACTCTTTAGCGGGCCAGAACGTCAACCTTGCCTGCAAGCAATTCAGCGGTCAGAGAAGTGCGGAACTCGTTTACGCCGACACTTCCCATCTGGGTTGAACTGGAAACCCATCCAGGCTCGCACTGTCGCGATTATAGCACGCGGCGCCCCCACGGCGCCCCCACGTGGCTATCGCCTAGTGGTTCCTTGACATCTTTTCCCACGCAGACACGACCCTGAGGTTCCGCCCCCCCATAAGTGCCGGCCAGCGACGCCTTTGGTCGAGCTTTGGCGTTCGCGGGTACGCGTGCTTCTCTCCAGGGCGACTGGCCGAGGCTACCTAATCCGTTACATTCCCGTAACTTGCGTGCTACAATTACGGCCGTTGCTGGGTCC
The DNA here is from genome assembly GCA_013202865.1 of Candidatus Nealsoniibacteriota bacterium. Classification (GTDB taxonomy): domain Bacteria; phylum Planctomycetota; class Planctomycetia; order Pirellulales; family Thermoguttaceae; genus JABMRB01. The sequence goes on from JABMRB010000155.1 coordinate 6,397, forward strand.
GCCAGAGCGGGAGCCGCGACGCCGGTCGGGTGGGGACATACTCGGCTACGCAGCTCACGAGAAGGAATGAACATGAGCACCGATTCCATATTCGACCTGAGTCCGCCCGAGAAACTCCAGTTGGTTGAGGACCTCTGGGACGACTTGGCAGCTACTCCAGATGAGGTTCGTGTTTGCGACTGGCGGTCCATCTGCCCGCTACAGGCGAGCCGCCTGTGCCACGGTTTTCTCCACGGGCGGAATCAGTCCGCATCGTCCACGTCTTCTTCGCCCGATGGTACGTGCTTGGGCGGGGCAGTCGCCATCCGGCCGAGTCCCCAGAAACTAGTCGATGCGGCATTGACCCGGGGCATGAGCATCATTGCGGTAATGAAGAAGCCCAGCGCCACGGCCGTGATCAAGATACCCTGAAGCGGTGTCCAGATGGCTGCGGTGAGCGTGGCGGACATGATCGCTGCCGCGGGCAAAACAATGCCCGCCAAACCGCGCCAAACCCCCATCAGCGTCACGGCGCGCACTGAGATGATCGCAATCGCGACGGCGGCGGAGACGACCACGGCCGGCCCCAACGAGATGTATTCCTGGGCAAAGTACATCAAGGGATAGGCTCCGGAAAAAGTACCCAACGTCAGCAGCAGCATCCAGAGATCGAACCGGGGCACCGAAGCGGCCTGTACCACCAGTCCGACGAGAAGGCCGAAGACGATCACGCTGAGCGGACCCAGCCACGTCAACTCGCCGAGGCGGTCGATCGGCGCAATCCCCAGCACGTCGACTCGGACCGGGCGGCCGAACAGCAGCCGCTCGTAGTTCCAACAGTAGGTGTTGGTATCGCCCTCTCGGGTCAAGCTCGTGGGCTGCATCGACAATTCCAGCAGCCGTACGTCGGACCCGTTTGCGGCAAGCGACACGTGGTATTGGTCAAGGATTCCGCCGGGCGCGGTCGACAGTTCGTACAAGCCCTTGCCGACGGCGGTGTACGTGACGTCTACCGTCGTCGGCTCGGCAGGCAACTCGCCATGCCACACGAGTTGCCCGTCTTGAATCGTCACCCTCTCGTTGGACGGATCGGCGGCCGTGATCGACAGGTCCGCCAGGGAAATGATCTGCGGGGGCAAGGGCAGCCTGATTTCACATTCGCCTGCTTCCTCGTTCGGGTGCATCGCCTGGAGTTTGCCCACGAAACGTACCTCGTAAATCGACTCGCGTGCAGCGGTGCCCACGCTCAGCCGTGGCGTGAGTGTGATCTCGGCAGTAAAGGCCCGGAGCCGAGCCCGGGGCAGCGGGGCCGACGCCTCGGGCGGGGCATCTTCCTCCATCTCTTCCGGCCGATAGGGCATCCTCCCACACGACTTGGAGGCGGCCTCGCGTACAGACTGCACCGCAGGGAGCAAGAGGGCAATCATGACCGCGAGAACGATCACGACCGCCAACAACTCAACGATGGTGAACGCACGACGGGGTGAATAAGGCATGGCATTACTCCCAGGATAGTCAAGGCTATCCCAATAAGTAGACCGATTGCCCTAGACGCGCCATTGGCGTCTTCAGCCGACGGATCCGTCAGCCTGAGACGCTCTGTAGTCGCTCGTCAAACGAACCCTTAGATGGCAAGCAACTCCTGGCCCATGGCGATATCGTACGCGCTCTCCAACACGCGGCCGGCGAGAAAACGTCGGCGTAGTCTTGTGGTCTTGGTACGGACCTGTGATCGGTATGGTTCACGATCCATCTGCCCGCCACAGGCGAGCCGCCTATGCCACGGTTTTCTCCATGGGCGGCTAGACAAACTCGCCGCAGAGCGTATGATGCCCGGCAGGCTGGAAGTAACTGCGATGGTCTCCCCAGTCCCCCGAACCCCACGGGACGCAGCCCGTGGGCGTTTGCAAGCAAATGACACCCCAATCCCAAATCCCAAATCTGAAATCCACTCCCCCCATGCCCACCATCCGCCAACTCTCGCAGAGCCTCGTCAACAAGATCGCCGCCGGCGAGGTGATCGAGCGGCCGGCTAGCGTGGTCAAGGAGCTGATGGAGAACGCGGTCGACGCGGGGGCCGGGCGGATTGACGTAACCGTTAAGGGGGGTGGGGGTGAGATGATTCGGGTGGTGGACGATGGCTGCGGGATCTCGGGCGATCAGTTGCCGCTGGCGGTGGCCAGCCATGCGACCAGCAAGCTGACCGAGGCCGATGATCTGTTCCGAGTGGGCACACTGGGGTTCCGCGGCGAGGCCCTGGCTTCGATCGCCGAGGTCAGCCGGCTGGTATTGCGCAGCCGCACTCCCGAGAGTACCGGTGGCATGGAGCTCGAGGTCACCGGTGGGCGGGCCGGTGAAGTGACCCCGTGTGGCTGCCCGGTGGGCACATCGGTCGAGGTCCACAACCTGTTCTTCAACACGCCCGTGCGGCGAAAGTTTCTGCGGACGGTGCAGACCGAGTTCGGACACGTCAGCGAGGGGTTTACGCGGATTGCGCTGGCCGCCACGCAGGTCCATTTCACGCTGCGTCACAACGATCGGACCGTCTTCGAGTTGGCCGCATCGGAGAGTTGGCCCGAGCGGATCGCCCGATTCTTCGGCCGGGATCTGGCGGAGAACTTGATCTACGTCGAGAGCACCGACGGTGACGTGCGGCTGACCGGCTACGTAGCCAACCCGACGCACAGCCGGGCGAACGGCCGGATGCAGTACCTGCTGCTCAACGGGCGGCACATCCGCGACCGGTCGCTGCAACACGCGTTGGGCGAGGCGTATCGCGGGCTGCTGATGTCGGGCAGGTATCCGATCGCGTTTCTGCGACTGGAGATGCCGCCGGACGCGGTCGACGTAAACGTCCATCCCACCAAGCTGGAGGTGCGGTTCCAGGACTCCGGGCGGCTCTACAGCCAGTTGCTCTCCACGCTTCGCAGCAAGTTCCTCACGTCCGACCTGACCCCCCGCGTGCAGTCGGCCGACGCGGCGGACCCGACCGGCGGCCACGACACGGCCCGGACGGCCGAGCTACGGCAGGAGTTGGTCGATTGGGCCAAGGGGGAAGTGGCTTCGTTGGACGTGCCGCAGAGCACGCCCGGCGGTGGGCTTTCTGCGGACCATCGCCAACCGCTGGAGCTTTCTCGGCTCGATCGGCCCGACATGGCCATGGACCACGGCGGCCCCTCGGGGCCGGCCCCGCACGTACCCTCCGGCAGCTCGGCCGGGGCGTTGCAGATCCACGACCGCTATCTGGTGACCGAGAGCGAAGAGGGCGTAACGATCATCGACCAGCACGCTCTGCACGAGCGGATTCTCTACGAGCAGTTGCGCACTCGGGTGTTGTCCGAATCGGTCGAGACGCAGAATCTGCTGGTGCCCGAGCCGGTCGACCTGACGCCCGTTGAAGCGGCGGCCGCCTTGGAGCATGGCGAGCTATTGGCCCAATTGGGGATGAAGGTTGAACCGTTCGGCGGCGATACCGTCCTGATTGCCGGCTATCCGGCCATGTTGGCCAACATGGATCCGGCCGACGTGCTGCACGCCCTGCTGAACCAGTTACTAACGGCGGAGAAGACACCCGACGCTTGCGACCTGCTGGACGAGCTATTGCCC
>JABMRB010000156.1 GCA_013202865.1 Candidatus Nealsoniibacteriota bacterium
CCGGGGACGTCCGGCATGGCGGGGTCGTAGGCGGTGGCGGTCACGCTAAGCAGTTGGCGTTGTTCGAGCGGTTCGACGCGGAGACGTCGGGCACCGTGTGAGCCATAGCCCCCCCCTGCTAGAGCGGCTTGAACCAAGTCGAGCGATTGCAGAGCGGCAAGAGGCGAGAAATCTGAGCATGACACACTCCCCTGGTAGAAGAAATCGGAGTATTCCCGGGTTTGATAGGTCGCATAGACCATCGGTACCGGCCTTCCTGAAGCAACTCAAGCGAGCCACAGCCTGCCCTTGATCGGCTGAGACGAAGTTTACTATAGCCATCCCGGAGAGAATTGTCAACAATCCAGGGAAGATTGTTCGGCGTCCTTCTCGGCTGCGCGATGGGGCGCGCCGAGATGCCTCGCATGCCGGCTGAAGCCGGTACTACGAACGACGAATTGCCAGCCCGCGGGGCGTTGCCCCCCGGCTACTCCTCACTCCTCACTCCTCACTGCCCACTATCTTCCCTCACTCCGCCACGTTCGTAATCGCCAACGCCGTATCGCGGAGCCATTCGGCCGGCGAGGCGGTGGGGGTCTGCTTGCCGCCGGTTAGCTCGGGCACGCGTCGCTTTACGTAGGCGATTGTCTCGTGCAGCGTCACGGTGCCGCGACCGTCGCCCGGCACGTCGGCCTTGCCGTCGAGCGCCTCTAGCAGCGACATGGTGAACGCTCCGTGCCCCCACTGCTTATTCTCGATCGACCGTTGCAGGCCGGTCGAGGCGGTTACGGTGAAGATCACCGCGTCGTTGAGCGTTCGCACCGACGTCTTGACGTTGCCTGCACCGGAGGGCTGCAAGGCCGGTTGGGCCGCGCCGCTGTGGCACGTGTCCAGCAGCGCCAGCTTGCGGCACGGCAGATCGGCCAGCGTGCGGAAATCGGCCCACGAGAGACAGTCTTCCCCGGCAAACTCCGGACGCTTGAAGTCGGCCATCTTCATGCCGTGGCCGACGAAGTAATAGTCGTTGCGCGTGTCCAGAACCCCATGCCCGGCCATGAAGAAGACCAGCAAGTCGTCCGGCCCGGCCTCGCGGACGAGCTTTTCCTTGAGCTTCGCGACAGTCTGCCTCCACGACGCGGGCGTTACCTTCTCGTTCGACAGCACGTCGACCTGTTCGAGGCTGTAGAGACCTCGCGCCCCGCGGTTGAACTGGTCGACCACGGCATCGGCGTCGGCCACGCAATAGCTGAGGCTCTGGATCGCCGGGTCGCCGTATTTGTCGATCCCCACGGCCAATACGTAGAGCTTGGGTTTCGACTTCAGCGGCGGGCCCAGGTGACGGACCACCACGTCGTCGGTGCGGCTCGTCGCCCGATCGGTCTCGGCCGTCACCCGGATCCGCGTCTTAGGGTCCTGTGGCAACGGGAGTTCCCATTGGCAGGTCAACACGTCGCCGTCGGCGGCCTGCTCTCGCGCAACGACCTTATAGCCCGACCCGACCACACCGTTGGCCGACACCCGGGTGGAAACCAGTTTGCAGGCCGTCGGCACTTTGATCCGGGCGGTGACCATCGTCAGGTTCTTGCGGACCACGTCGCCTGCCTGCGGCGTGACGATCTCGACGGTGGGGCTGGCCGCGATCTGAGTCTTCAGCACTTGCTGAAGTTCCTCTCGCGGCAACGCGTCGGCCCGGGCGAGCGCCTGTTGCAGGCTGCCGACTTCGAGCAGTCGTCGCAAGGCGTCGGGCCGTTCGAGGTTCTTGTACATCCCGTCGGCACGGAAGAATTCGGGCGCCTTGTCCACGCCCCGGTTGACCTGCCAGCCGAAGAGCCGATGGCCGTTAAGCGAGGCGTCGTAGTAACCGGCCGGAGTCCAGAAGGCCCATTCACGGTTCGTGTCGACAAACAGCGTGGCCAGCGGCTGCCAGGCCGGCAGGGCGTGAAACGGATCGCGGGCCTTGCCGCCGCGGGACGACTCCACCGATACCTGCGTGCGCCAAGGGACGTTCTTCAGTGCATCGAGCATCTCGGCCGGGCCGTTCTCGGTACGCAGCTTCCCGGCGTCCATCCATTGGATCTTGTCGACCACGTCGCCGTCGCGCAGCCCACGCCGAAACAGCGGACCGGCCGGATGTGCCGTGACGGCCACCAACCGGTTGTCCCGCACGGCAAACTCTGCCCCCCATGCGCCGATCGGTGCCCTGCCCCGGGCAATCTCGGCCAGGCACCAGATTTTCATCGTGCCGTCGGTCGAGCCGGAAACGAGGTACTTCAGGTCCCGCGAGACGCCCAGCGATGTGACCCAATCGTGATGTCCGCGGAACTGACGCAGGATCGGGCACGTGCCCTGCTCGACGAGCCGGCAAACGTAAATCTGGTTCTGCACGTCGGTGCCGACGACGATGGCGAACGGGTTGCCCCGGGCGTCGGGCAGCCAGCAGTAGCTCCGCGGCTTGCCCTCGTTGAAGTTGGCCTGTCGCGGTTTGAGGTCGACCACTCCCCGGGCCACGCCGCCGCGGAACAATTGCAGCCGCCTACCGTCGCCGGTCCGCTTGACGGTCCAGCCCCCGTGGAGCCACTCGTTCGACAGCCAATCGGCCGGGTCCGGTTTGGCGAGCGGTCCCATGGCCGGGCCGGTCGTGTCGAAACTCTCCTGCAACGGCCCGTAGTCGTTGAACCGGTTTGCGTCGGGCGTGGTGCCGAATGCCACGCGGTAGAGCGGCTTCTCTTTGGCGAACGCCACCCGCCAGACCTGCCGCGCCGTGCCGCTTAGCGGCGTTGCCGGCCGGTCGCCTTCGAGCGAATCGACGAAGACCGAGTTGTTGCGGCCGCCCGAATAGGCCAGCCGTTTGCCGTCGGGGCTGACGGCGCACGCGAAGATCGAATCGAAGGCGGTCCGCGCGCCGGTCTGTTTTGCGGTGCCGTCGCCGGCAATGCTCCAGAGTTGCACCTCGCTCTCGCCCTCGTCGCGTATGGTGCCGGCGACCAGCGTGAGCCCGTCGGGACTGAAGCAGAGCGACGTGACCGGCCGGCCTTTCTGCAGCAGGACCGACCGGGGCTTGCCGACGGTGTTCCACAAATAGAGATTGCCGCGGGAATCGGCCGACGCCGCCCGCTTGCCGTCGGCCGTGGCGGCCAGCGCGGTGACCACGTCTCGGTGGACCACGTCGAGCACCGTGAAGTCCTGGGTGTCTTCGAGTCCGATTCGGACCAACTGCCAGCCGGCACGGCCGTCCTTCTCGACGTAGTACGGCAGCACGACGTAGCGGTTGCCAAGGATCGCGATCGGGCGAAACGTCGAGAGGCCGGCGATTTCCGCGGCCTTCTTGGGGCCGAATTTCTTCGCGTCCGGCGGATAGAGTTGAATCGGGTGCCAATCGCCGCGGCGAAAAAGCGTGGCCTCGCCGCCGAGTTCCATCGCTGCCAGCCAGTTTCCGTCGGCCGAGAAGGCCAGCGAGTGAACCGGCTGGCCGCGACGATCGCCTGCGTGGAGCACCCGCTCGAGCGAACCGTCTGCCGGATTGAACAGCAGGATCTCACCCAAGGAGCCCATCGCCCCATATCCGGCCACCGCCGTCAAGCCGTCGTTGGGTGCCACGGCCATCGCGTAGATACTACCGCGCAGTCCGCGGGCGACTTGCCAGCGGAGCGTCCGTTGGCGAAGGAACACGCGTTGCAGGTTCCGCCCGACGGCGTTGAGGTTCCACGTCTCGACGTTCTTGTCCAGTCCGGCCGAGAGCAACATCGACGAGTCGGTCGAAAACGCCATTGCGCGGACCGTGCCCGTGTGTCCACCGGCATTGATCCGCAGCCGCGGCTCGCCGAGATGCTCGCGTAGCAGCGTCCGCGGGACGTCGTCGTCGGCACGGACAACGCCGGCGATGCAGACCAACGCGAGGACCGTTGCCGTCGTCGCTCGCAACAACCCCCGTGACGTCGTCCACAACGCCCCCCGACTGCGTTCGGGGGGGTTCCCGCCGATGCAATCGGCGGGCGTTTCGAGCACGTTGTTCGATGCACGGACTCCGAACGTGTTTGTATGAATTGGGCGTCGCATGGATTGTTCACAGATCGTTTGTAGTGACCGCATTCATGCGGTTCTTACACGTCGGGCCCGATGAATCGGGCCGCTACCAACCACTCAACTAGACAATCTTCCCCAACCGCTCTAAACACGCGTCGATCTGCTCGTCGGTGCCGACGCTGATCCTCAGCCCGTCGCCCCAGCGGGGATAGTCCATATATCGGACGAGAATCCGCTCGTGTTTGAGTTGCTCGTAAAGCGGCTTGACGGGAAGTTCCGGATGGGTATTCCAGGTAAAGTTGGCCTGCGAATCGACCGTTGTAAACCCTAAGGTCCGCATCGCTTCGGTCAGCCGTGCCCGGGTGGCCACGATCCGCGCGCGGTTTTCGGCAAGCCACGCCTGGTCGCCAATCGCGGCCGTGGCGGCGGCAATCGACATCGCGTCGCAGTTGTACGAATCCTTCACCTTGGCCAATTGTTCGATCATCGACGGCTGGGCCACCACGAACCCGAACCGCAGCCCGGCCAACGCGTACGACTTGCTCAACGACCGCGAGACCATGATCTTCTCGTTCTCGGCGACCAGATCCAGACAATTCACGTCCGAGAAATCAGCGTAGGCCTCGTCGACCAGCAACGGACACGGCAGCCGATCGGCCAACTCCAGAATCCGCTCGGGCGGAACGACCGTGCCGGAAGGGCTGTTCGGGTTCGGCAGGAACACCAGCCGCACATCGTCCGTGGCGGCGGCAAACCGATCCGCCAGCGACCAATCGGGCTCGAAGAGGACCTCTTCGCTCGCGGCGCCCTGGATGTCGGCCAACGTCTTGTAGAGCACGTAGCTCGGGTACGGCAGTCGCAGCATTTGCCCCTGCCCGACCAACGCCCGGGTGGCGATGGTGAGGATGTCGTCGCTACCGTTTCCGGCCAGTATCCAGTCGGGCTCCACGCCGAGCACCTCGGCCGCCCGCTGCCGAAACGGCCCGGCCATCGGGTGCGGATACTTTTGCAGCCCCCGCCGCAAGGTCTCTTCCACGGCCCGGGCCACCGCCGTCGAGGCCGGGTAGGGGTTCTCGTTGGTATTCAGCTTGACAAACTCATCCGTTTGCGGCTGTTCCCCCGGCACATAGCCGGCCATTGCTTCAATGTTCGCTCGAAAGTAGGTCATCATCTCCAGCCGCTTGCGGCTTAGCAAAATAGCAGATTGACAAAGAACTGGCCCCAAATCACTTCAACCGCACCGCCGGCAGCCGTTTCAGTTTCTGGTTGCGCGGATCGACTTCGATTCCCACCGATTCCAAGGCCGTCACACCGAGAATGGGTTCGGCGTCGTCGGCGCCGAAAATCACGGTCGATCCGACAATTTCGCCCATGAATTCGATATCTGCCGTCGTGATGTCCAATTTCGTCTCCGATCCGTCTGCAAGTTCGTACGTTCTCTGCGCCTTGGGCGCCAGGCCGATTTCTCGCAGATGTTTTCCGGGAATCAGACAGTCAACGGCCCCCGTGTCGACCAGGAACAAACCATCCCAAGTCCTCTCGGGATCCGCAGGGTTCCGAACGGTCACGGTTACGTGTGTAACGCCCATGTTCTATCTCCGGTCTTGGAGCGTGATTGCGTGGTTCCGGGGCGTCTCAACACTGCATGCATGTCGATTTCCCCATACCCGCTCACCAATTCTACCACGGCCAGACGCCGCCGACAATTGCGTCGCGGACACGGGCTAAGCTGCAAGCGGCCCTCAGTCTTCGTCGTCCAAACGTATTTCTACGCTTGCCCGATGTGCGGTCAGGCCCTCTTTGGTGGCGAGTGTGCGGACGTCGCCGGCAAGATTCGTCATGCCTTGCCGGTCGAAATGCAGGATGCTGCCGGAGCGCAGGAAATCGTTGGCCGACAGGCCGCTGGCGAACCGGGCCGTGCCGCTGGTGGGCAGGACGTGCGACGGGCCGGCTGCGTAGTCGCCCAACGCCACCGGCGTGTAGTTGCCCAGGAAGATCGCGCCGGCGTGCGGAATTTGCTCGGCCAAACGCTCTGCGTCTTCGGTGGCAATGTGCAAATGCTCCGGGGCGATCTCGTCGGCCAACGCACAGGCCTCGTCGGCATCGCGGGCAAGGATCACCGCGCCGAAATCTTCGAGACTCTGCCGGGCCAGATCGCCCCGTTCCAACGTGTCCAACTGCCGGTCCAACTCGGCCACCGCAGAGTCCAACGCCGCCGCGTCCCAACCGATCAACACACTGGCGCCCGGGGCGTGCTCGGCCTGGGCGATCAAATCGGCGGCCGTGTAGTCCGCCCGAGTCGAGGCGTCGACGATCACCACCACCTCACTCGGCCCGGCAATCGAATCGATATCCACCTCGCCGTAGACGTGCCTCTTAGCCAACGCCACGAACAGGTTGCCCGGCCCGACGATCTTGTCCACCCGGGGTATCCCTTGTACGCCATAAGCCAGCGCGGCGACCGCTTGTGCGCCACCCATTCGATAGACTTCGTCGATCCCCAACTCATGACAAACGGCCAGCATGTCGGCGTTGTACGAACCGAACTTCGTCGGCGGCGCGACCACGGCCAACTGCTCGACGCCGGCGACCTGCGCCGGCACGGCCGTCATCAACACGGTCGACGGATAGGCCGCCGCTCCGCCCGGCACACAAATGCCGACGCGCCGAAGCGGTCGGTATCGTTGTCTCAGATAGCCGCCGGGCCGCTCGATCCGCACGTCGCTGTGCAGGATTGCCCGTTGAAACTCCTCGATGTTGCTGCGGATTCGGCGGACCGTCTCGAGCAATTCCGCGTCGGCCCCGGCATGGGCCTCGGCCAGCTCTTCGCGGGGGACGCGGATTGTCTCGGCCGTAAGCGTAGCCCGGTCGATCCGGGCGGAGTAGTCCAACACGGCGTCGAGCCCGTCGCGCCCGACGTCGCGGCAGATCCGCTGGACGACCTCGACGGGCGTCAGGGCTTCGCCGAAGACGTCGATGGTCCGCTGCCGTCCGGCCTCGCTAACGACGTTACCCTGCGGGCTAAGCCGCTGCCGCAACTGGGCCATGGCCTGCCGGATATCGTCCCGCCGGCTGTCGATCCGAACAATTTTCAAGTTGCCGCCGCTCATCGTCAGTTCTCCACGCTCCCCGTCCTTCACGCGTCACGACACGCCAAACCTCTATTGTGTTCACTGGCCCCGATCAAGGGAAGCCCCCCATTGTGGTATGGCACGGTTTCCTGCTATGCTTGGCTGGGGTTTTGAACATGGGGCGTTGAGGTGCGATCATGAGTGAGCCGGTGACACCGTTTGTCCGAAGGGTGAAGCTGTACAACTACAAGAGCATCCGGCGGTGCGACGTCACGCTCGGCCCGCTGACGCTACTGGTAGGCCCGAACGGCTCGGGTAAGAGTAACTTTTGGGATGCGCTCTGGTTTGTGGCTGAGGCGCTGCGCACTCCAATTGCAGAGGTGTTCGAGAAACGGGGCGGGCCAATGCATGTTTTCTCTCGATTTGGCGCAGATCCGGCCCGACTCGAGATTGAGCTGCAACTGGAGTTGCCGGGTAGCAAGACCGCGTCGTTCAAGTTAGTTGTCCGGCCGGACCCACCTTACGACTTCGTCGTGGAGGAGGAAGACTGCGCAATCCACTCGGAAGGTGGGGTCACCACTACGTACACGGTCCGAGAAGGGAAAATGGTGAGTGGTTCTCTTGACGTACATCCGCCCGCTTCGAGCGATCGACTCTATCTGACGGTAGCATCCGGATTCCCCGAGTTTCGCGAACTGTACGAGCATCTTGTCGGCATGCTCTTCTACAGAATTGATCCGGAGGCAATGAGGAAACACCCGTTTGTCGGCGGCACACTGCTGAATACGAACGGTGCTGGGCCGGGCAGTGTCTTGCAACGAATCAGCGAAGGCTGTCCCGAGTTGGAGGAACGAATCGGCGAGTACGCGCGCGCCATTCTGCCCGCTCTCGATCGGATCTCAGTCGTATCGCTTGCCGAGTTGGCGGTCAATGGTGGTGCGCCGTCAGCGAGCGTGGCAAGAAGACGCAGACAGATGAAGGAACTCGTGCTTCGGTTTGCTGTCCATGTGGGCGACGAGTCTGTGCATTTCTCTGCTCAGAACATGTCGGACGGAACGCTTCACGCCCTGGGGGTTCTGCTTGCACTATTCCAGTGTGCCAATCGACCTCCGTCGCGAACGATATCGCTAGTCGGCATTGAGGAACCCGAAGCAACATTGCATCCGGCCGCCGCGGGGGTGTTGTTTGATGCCTTGAGCGAAGCGTCTCATTTCGTGCAGGTTGTTGCGACGACTCATAGCGCCGAGTTGCTGGATATCAAGGATGTGGACCCCGAATCGTTGTTGATCGTAGATATGGTCAACGGCGAGACCACGATCGGGCCGGCCGACGAGGTCACGAAGTCGATCATGCGAGATCGGTTGGCGACCGCTGGTGAATTGCTGAGGGATAGGCAACTTCGATCGGAGACTCAAACATCTGGACCCGTTGGCGTCGAGACTGACGACGGGTAGTTGACGTTTTTTCAGGCAACTGACGATTCCGAACAATGATTCTCAACCTAGGCTGCATTGTTGAGGGACACGCCGAAGTGGCGGCCGTGCCGGAGTTGGTACGACGATTTCAGCAGACGTTGGACCCCGGTATCGGGCTGGTAATCCGTCCGCCGACGCGCATTGGAAAGGGCAAACTTATCACGGATGGAGAGATCGAGCGTCAGGTCGAACGGCTAGCAAGGCAACTGACGCCGCCGAGGGCGATTCTGATCTTGATCGACGCAGACAAGGATTGTCCTGCAGAGCTTGGCCCCAAGTTGCTGGCCCGCGCCAAAGCCGCTCGGCCGGACGTTTCAACTGCGGTAGTATTGGCAAAGTGTGAGTACGAGGCTTGGTTGCTGGCCGCAATTGAATCACTCAAGGGCAAACGTGGCTTGGCTGAGGATTTGGCGCCGGTGGAAGACCCTGAGATGATTCGCGGTGCTAAAGAGCTCTTGGGGAGGTGTATGGTAGGTTCTCGAAAGTATGCGGAGACAGTGGATCAACCCGCCCTAACGGCGCTGTTTGACATGGAATTGGCCCGTCGACACTCCCCCTCCTTCGACAAGTGCTGGCGGGAAATCGAGCGGCTGTTCGCGGCGGCACAAGAACAACCGGAAAACGGCCCGTAATCCGGGTGACATTTTTCCACCGGCGGCGTACAATTGACTTGTGGATCGGCCGGCCCGGTTGCCGGGATGGTTGGGCAATCCCCCTCTGTTTGGCGTACGGAATTGTGGAAAAGGCCTTGTTCTCTATCCTCTGCACGACCTGTCTAGCCCGGCTGAAGGTCCGTAGCCCCAAAGCCATCGGCGAGATCCTCGAGTGCCCCAAGTGCGGGAGTATGGTCCAGATCACCCCGCCTGAGGGCTGGGTCCCGCCCCCGCCCGAACCAGTCGAACCGGAGCCGGTCAAAGCCAAAGTGGCCGTCGCCGCCGGTGCTGCCGTCCCTTTGGGGGGAATAGCCAAGGGGGATTCGATCCCCGGTGTCGATCTGACGGACGCCTCGCTCGAATCTCTCGAGGGGGCAACGCCCCACGCCATGTCCGACCTGGGCGCCGCGGCCGAACCGCTCCCGGCTGCCGGCCCAGCCCCGTTGCAGGCCTCGCCAGCCGAGCTGCTCTGGCGGAAATGGCTCCTGCTGGCGGCCGCGCCTGTGGTTGTGGTCGTGCTGGCCTTCGGCCTCTGGTCGATGTTCTCCGGCAACGATTCTCCCGAGAGCGAGACGGCCCAGCAACCGGCCGAACCGGCACCGCCCAAGCCAGATCCTAAGACCCCGGCCGAAGACCCTGGGCCGAATGTGCCCGACGAACTCAGCCCGGGCCTTACACCGCCCGACGAACCGGGCCCCGCGACGGAACCTCAGCCGACTGACCCAGAGCCACCGGCCGATCCACCGGAAGACGGCACGACCGATCCGGACCCGGCCAATCCTCCCGAGGAACCGATCGATCCGCCCGAAGAACCGAACGACCCCGTCGATCCGCCCGATCCACCGGCCGACCCAGTAGACAATCCGCCGCCGGTAGAGCGGCCCGAGTTGGTTCAGGTCGACGTGCAGGCACGGCTGGCCGATACGGTCGCGGAAGTTGAACTCACCCAGGTGCCGCTGGCCGATGCGGTCGAGTTCCTCAGCCAGCTCAGCACGGTGCCGATCACGCTCGACGTCGACGCCATGCAGCAGTTGGGCGTTACGCCGCGCGATCCGGTCAGCGTCGGGCTTACCGAGACGACGGTCGGGCGAATCCTCGGCAAGATGATTTCCGACCGGGGGCTGGCCGCCGAGATCGACGACGGCCAGGTGTTGGTGACCAGCCCGGCCGAGCGGCGTCAAACGTTGCGGCAGCGACGCTACACGCTCCACCTTCTGGTCGGCGACAAGGCCAGCACAACGGCCGAACTGGCAGCCATGGTGAGGAAGCTAGTCGCGCCGGCGAGTTGGGATACGGCTGGCGGCCGGGGCACCGTCGCACCCGACGGCAACGCCTTGGCCGTAGTCCAGACGGCCGAAGTCCATCACCATATCCTCTTCTTCTGCGAGAAACTCCGCGTTGCCCGGGGCCTGTCGCCCCGCAGCCGGATCAATCCCGATCTATTCAAACTCGACACGCGCCACCAGCGTGCTCGCCGGGCCCTGTCGCTGCCGGTGACGGTCAACTTTCACCATCCGGCCCCGCTGCAACAGATCGCCGCCCATCTCGAAGAGCCGACCGGGCTGGACATCCTCTTCGACCGCGTGGCGATGGCCCGGCAACGCTGGTCGCCGACGTCTGAGGCCAGCGTCAACGCCGAAAAGGAACCGCTCGGCGTGGTGCTTCGTCAATTGCTCGACCCGATGGGGCTTGCCTACCGCGTGATCGACGCCAAGACGTTGCAAATCACCACGGCCGCCGCGGCGTCGGCCCGGATGCAGTTGGAGTTCTACCCGGTCGGCAAACTCCTCGGCAATGGCCGGCCCGCTGCTGAGTTGAGCGAGCAGATTCGCACCGGCGTGGCCCCAACCACGTGGACTTCCACCGGTGGGCCGGGCGTGCTGTATTTTGACGAATCATCGACCTGCCTGATCGTTTTGCAGTCGCAGCCGGCCCAGGTGGCGCTCGGGCGGCTGCTGGCCGAGGAGTTCTCGCAGGCACGCGCGGAGAAATAGCCGGCAACTATTTGGACAGCATTCCTCATACAAGCTCGAAGCGCAAGCGAGTGGATCATTTAGGACGAAATCCACTCGCTGGCGCTTAGAGCTTGTATTTGTCGCATTTCCTTTGAAAATGTCGCTATCCCATTATCCCCCTTGCTTTTTCTGCCGAATGAGTGAAAATAGAGGAGGTTGGGAGTCGGCCTCCCAGAATGGACAACAGCAGTAACGCGAGCTTGGCCAGATGAGATTAACTGGGACCGCCTATTTTTGGTTTTATTCCTACTCCCGTGGCCGCGGGGTGGGAGGTGGTCTGTAAGTTGCCACACAACCCACAGAACCCAAAGCCCCGGGACCCAAGCGGTTCGCGGGGCTTTTTTTGTAGGGGGGATTGCAAATTGGTAGTTGTAAATTGAAGATTGTACATTGGATGCTCGGCCGCGAACCGGTAATGTAAGGAGTTTCGGCGATGATTGTTGTGATGAAACAGGGAGCTACGCAGGAACAGATCGATCACATGATCCAACGTGTGGAGCAGTTCGGGCTTCGCTCGCACGTGATCTACGGCGAGACGCGGACCGTGATTGCCGCGATCGGCGAGAAGCGGGACGAACACCGCAACTCGCTCGAATCGGGGCCCGGCGTGGCCGAGGT
Source organism: Candidatus Nealsoniibacteriota bacterium (assembly GCA_013202865.1). GTDB lineage: Bacteria > Planctomycetota > Planctomycetia > Pirellulales > Thermoguttaceae > JABMRB01. The sequence goes on from JABMRB010000156.1 coordinate 11,835, forward strand.
GGTGCCGATTCTCGCCCCGTATAAAGTGGCCAGCCGTGAGGTCAAGCCCGATCCGACCACCGTCCGCGCCGGTAGTCTGGCGGTGGGTGACTCCTACCTGGGGATGATCGCCGGGCCGTGCTCCGTGGAAAGCGAGGAGCAAACGGTCAGCGCAGCCAAGGCGGTGAAGGCGGCCGGGGCGACCGGCCTGCGGGGCGGGGCCTTCAAGCCGCGAACCAGCCCCTATAGCTTCCAGGGCATGAAGGAGGACGGCCTGAAGATACTGGCCACCGCTCGGCAGGAGACCGGGTTGGCTGTGGTTACCGAGGTCGTGGCCGACACGGATGTGGATCTGGTCGCGCGATACGCCGATGTGCTGCAGATCGGCGCCCGAAACATGCAGAACTACCGCCTGCTGGAGGCCGTCGGCAAGCAGGGCACGCCCGTGCTGCTCAAACGGGGCGCCAGTGCCACGATGGACGAACTGCTGCTGGCGGCCGAGTACATACTCAACGCGGGCAACCCCAACGTGATGCTTTGCGAACGGGGGATCCGCACGTTCGAGTCGCACGTCCGATTCACGTTGAATCTCACTTCGGTGCCCTACCTGCACGACCGCACGCACCTGCCCGTGGTAATCGATCCGAGTCACGGCACGGGCCACACGAATCTGGTCACCCGAATGGCCGCTGCCGCAGTCGCCGCCGGCGCCGACGGTCTGATCGTCGAGGTGCATCCCGATCCGGAAACGGCCCAGAGCGACGGTTACCAATCGCTGACGTTCGATCAGTTCGACGAGTTGATGCAGCTCTGCAACAAGGTGGCCGACGCGGTGGGGAAGAAGATCGTGCCCAACAAAGAGTAGGCGGCCGTGGACGGATGACCGTTCCAGGGTACATTCCAGGGAATTACTTAATACGAAATACTCGTCTGGTTTGACACTACCATGCCGACAGAGATTGAACTGCATCACGGGCCCTACCAGGGTCAGAGGATTCTCATGGAGGAGACGCTCCCCGAAATCGAGCTGGCAGTGGATGAGAGCATTCTGCCGACAAGAAGCGACACACCGTTTGCTGTTGCCGTTTACCACTACGATTCAGCACATCCTGGGGGTAGATACATCTTCCGCGGGGTGAAACGCGTCGATGGCCGTCCATTTACGGTTGAGTTTGACGGAGGCCCGGTAGCGGGGCAGAGAGATAGCGGCCAACCGGCAGTGTATGGGCCGAGCGAAAGATACATTCCGCTATCAGAGTCTGGCGAGGAATTCGACGGAAACGCGGAACCCTCCGCGGTTGCGATATACGAGCGAGAACGGCACGGCAACGAGTGGAAGTACGTCTTTTCACACATCGAAGAGTCAGGTGAGAAGCTAGAATCTGCTAGGTCTGGCATTGCCAGGTCGCATGCAAAAGGCGCCTCGCGGAACTTCTACCTGCGTCCCGACTACAACGTCTATTCAAAGCCACCGATGAGCGACCACAAGCAGTTGTTCATCGAATACGGCAAGCGGCGCGCACACGTAGATGAGAAGATTGCCCCGCTGATCCTTGAGGTGTGGAAACGTGGTTTAGAGACCGGCGGATCGTGCGAAGAGCGCCCTTCAGGTAGGGCGTATATTGGGTTCCCTGTTCCCGGTGAGGGCGGGCAATATCATGACTTGCTGCGCGAGCACGAGATTGACGCCGAACTGCAATCCACCACGATCGCACTAAAGAACGTGGAGACCGGTGGGATTCTTAAGTTGCCCGCGTCAAATGTGTTGTTCTGGCCGCATGACATCACTAGAATTACTGAGTTGCTCCAACGAATATCAAGCAACTAAGACCGTGTTCATTCTCTGTCTCCAGGACCCACCCATGCCAACCAACGAAATCGACGACGTTCTCAAGCAGACCCTGGCCGACTTTCGGCTTTCGCGAAGCGAGCGGCGGGCGATGAGCCAACTGCTCGATGAACTGGGTGCCGACCGCCGGCAGATGGACGTCTTTCGGCAGCGCGCGTTTGCCGTGGCGCGGGAGGCGCTGATCGGGCCGGAAGGCCAGGCGGTGGTCGAGTGGCTCGAAGGGGTCGTTAAACTGTTGCAGCCGAAACCGCCCCGGCAGCAATTGCCTGCCGAGGCCTATTTCAGCCCCGGCGAGGACTGCCGCCGCAAACTGATGCGGCTGCTCGACACTGCCGCGGATAAGATCGACATCTGCGTCTTCACGATCACCGACGACCGCATTGCCGACGCGATTCTCAAGGCCCATCGCCACAAGGCGGTCGTGCGAGTAATCGCCGACAACGACAAGGCCAACGACCCGGGTTCGGACATCGACCGGCTGCGGCGCTCCGGCATCGCCGTGCGGCTCGACCGCAGCGAGTACCACATGCACCACAAGTTCGCCCTGTTCGACGGCTCGTCCGTAGTAACCGGCAGCTACAACTGGACCCGCAGCGCGGCCGACTACAACGAAGAGAATCTGATCGTCGCCTACGAGCCCGGCCTGATACAAGCCTTCTCCGGAGTCTTCGACCGGCTCTGGGAGGAGTTTGCGTAGGGCAAGCTGAATATCGAATGTCGAACAAGGAATGTTGAAGTGCGAAGTAGGGCCGGTGCGCAGCGTCTTTCCTTCATCCTTCAACACTCCTTGTTCGACATTCGATATTCACTTCGACCGGCATCTGCTAGAATCGGCTTGGACGAATGCCGAACGCCGAACAAGGAGTGTTGAAATGCGAACGACGTCGATTGCTCTTTGGCTAATCCTTGTGCCTCTTGCTGCGGCCGCCGAAGATTATGGCAAGGTTGAACTGCTCCGCGACCGCTGGGGCACGCCGCACGTGTTCGCGGAGACCGACCGCGGGGCGATGTTCGCTCTGGGGCGGGCGGCGGCCGAGGATCGTGGTTTGCAGATGGTCTATACGCTGCGGATCATGCAGGGGCGGCTGGCTGAGGTGATCGGCAACGTCAAGAAAGTTCGCCGTAACGAGACGACCGTGGAGAACGACCGCAAGATGCGGACGTTCGGGTTCTACCGGGCGGCCAAGGAGGCGGCGCGGCAGCTCGACGCCGAGGACCTCGCCTTGCTCGATGCCTACAGCGACGGCGTGAACAGCTACTTCAAAGAGAACACCGACAGATTGCCCGGGCCGTTCGAGAAACTCGGCCTGGTACCTGAGCCGTGGACGCCGGCCGATTGCATCGTCTGCTGGTGGCACGTCGGCCAGTTCTTCGCCACCGACGGCACGCGGGACCTGATGCATTACCGCCATCTGACCGAAGGCCCCCCGCCCGGTCGTGCCATGCCGCCGGGCCGTGGCGGACGCAGACCGGGCGGTGCCACGGGCGATCCCGTCGATCTGAAGCAGCTTCCGCCGGACGAATCGACCGCCGTGGTCCGTCGCGAGGACGTTACCGACGAGTGGCTCGCCCGGGCCGCCGACTTCCTTAGACAACACGGCTACAAGACCGACGACGACCGGCAAAAAGACCGCGCCGCGCCCGAGGGCCCCAAGTTCAGCCACGCCTGGGTTGCCGACGGGCGGACCACCGGCACCGGGTCGGCCGTGCTGGTGAGCGAGCCTCGCACGCCGGTGACCAATCCGTCGCTGTTCTACGAGTTCCATATTTCCGGCAAGACGTTCAACGCCCGGGGGATCGGCGTGGCCGGGTCGCCAATGATCCTGATCGGGTTCAACCGGCACGTCGCTTGGGGTGTGACTGCCTTGGGGGCCGATCAGGCCGACCTGTTCCGGCTCAAGACCGACGCGGCTCATCCGGATCAGTACCAATTCGACGGCAAGTGGCGGAAGATGGACGTGCGGCAGGAGGAGATCCGTGTGAAGGGCAGCCGGCCGCAATCGCTTACGATCCGGCAGACGCACCTCGGCCCGGTGGTCAACCAGTTCGCGTTCGCCCGGCCGACCGACCCACCCGTAGCATTGAAACGCGTGCCGATCTGCGAGCCGCAGCGCGAAACGATCCGCGCCGGCATGGCGATGCTGCGCGCCTGGGACGTACATGAGTTCTACCGAGCGTTGGGCGACTGGCGGTTCCCGTCGGCCAACGTGGTCTTCGGCGATCGGCAGGGGCGGATCGGGTTCTCGCTGGTCGGGGCGATTCCGTTGCGCTCGCCCTTGTCGCTGGCCGACGGCGGAGCGGCACACGACGGGTCGGCCACGAAATTCGACTGGGCCGCGATCGTGCCGCACGAACTGATGCCGCACGTCGTCGAACCGAACCGCGGATGCATCTTCAGCGCCAACCATCGGCCGATCGGCCTGTTCTATCCGATCCCGCTGGGCATCAGCACCGGCTCGCTGGGCGACACGCTCCGTTCGTGGCGGCTGCGGGAGTTGCTCGAAGGCAAAGACAAACTGCCGCCCGAGTATCTGCTGGAGATTCACGACGACACGGTCAACCCGGCACGTCGCGAGATTGTGCGGGCGGGGCTGCACCTGCGCGACGTGCTCCGCCGCGAGCTCTCGCCCGAGGCCGCCAGGGCCCTGGAGCGTCTCGGACCGTGGTATCGCGCGGGGGCACATTCCGATCTGAACGTCGACGGCGCGGCATTGGCCATGGAGCTCAACACGTTCTTCCGCATGATGGCTACCGATCTGGCGTTGATCTACGGCGGCGGCGAGTCGGGGTTGAGCTACTGGCTGAAGACGGTCGGCCGGCGGCTCGACAAGGACCCCAAGGCCCCGATCGACACACGTGAGCAGGACTTCATCGACCGCGCGTTGGCCGACGCATGGACCTCGGCCACGGGCAAGTACGGCCGCGACCCGGCACAATGGCCCCGGCTGGCTCGCGAGCAGGTAACCGCGCGGAAGCTGGGCTACATGCAGAGTCTCGACGATTTCCCGTCGGTCGATCCGCAGCACGACCTGAGTTGTCCGCCGCTGCGTTGCATCGACGGCGGCACGATCTACTCGCAGTCGGCCCAGACGTATTCCCAATGGGTGCCGCTGCACAACGTCGACGCCGCCCGAACGATCCTGCCGATCGGCCCGTCCGACGATTGGTCCACCGGCCGGCTGCACGCGGCCCCGCTGTCGCGGGAGGCTGTAGAGCGGGCGGAGCAGTGATCCCGGGTGCTGGACATCGCCATCGCGGTCGACTAGACTTTCGGGCAAGACGAAAACCTCGTGCAATTTCCAGAAATGTCTTACGGAGGTGTTCCTATGAAGAAGGACAAGCTGAAAACGACTCGCCGGCGGTTCCTCAAAAGTTCGGCGGCGGGCGTGGCGGCACTGTCGATCGTGCCGCGCAATGTGCTCGGGCAAGGCCAGACGCCGCCTAGCGGTGAGTTTGGCGGGGCGTTGATCGGGTGCGGCGGTCGCGGCGGCGGCACGTTTGGCGGGCTGGGCCCGGACGTGCGGCGGGTCGCACTGTGCGACGTGAAGTTTAAGGACCGCGCCGACAACAAGATGTATTACAGCGATTTCCGCCGTCTGCTCGAACGCAAGGACGTCCACGTGGTCGCCATTGCCACGCCACCCGGTTGGCACGCCCTGATCTCGATCGCGGCGATGGAGGCCGGCAAGGACGTGCTCTGCGAGAAGCCGATGACCCGGTTCATTGCCGAAGGCCGGGCGGTGGCCGAGGCCGAGCGGCGCTACAATCGCATCTACCAGATCGGCACCTACGGCCGGTTCGGCGCGAATCAGAAGATCCGCAAAATCTTCGAGAGCGGTCTGCTGAATACGTGCGATTCGGTCTACATCCGCCGCGGCGGCGTGAAGGTCAAGGAGTGGAGCGGGAAAGTGAAATACAACGTGGACGAGGTGCCCGCTAACCTCGATTGGGATTTCTACTGCGGGGCGACGCAGCAGCGACCCTACAACCGCCACCGGACCGGCGGCACGCATCGCGGCTACTGGGACCACGAAGGCGGCGGACTGTCGGACATGTCGCATCACCACCTCGACGGCCCGGCCTACCAATTCGGTCGCGATCTGACCTCCCCGGTCGAGATCACACCCTACGCTCCGCCGATGCACCCGGAGGCCTGCGGGCTATGGGGCTGGTGCGAGATGAAGTACGCCGACGGTTTCACGATCGTGCTCGAAAGCGGCGAATGGGGCGAGCCCTACGATCGGCTGAAGGCGGCCAATACGAGCGAAGGCGAGCTGAAGGACATGCTCGCCGAAGCGGATCGCAAGAAGCTCGACGAGATGCCCGACCTGGAGCCGCTGGTCAAGTTTCCCGAGGCCATCCGCACCCGCAAGCAGGCCGGCGGACACGCGGCCGCTTCGCATCGCGTGTCGACCATCTACCATCTGGCGAACGTCGCGTTCCGCTGTGGCCGCAAGCTCCGCTTCGACCCGGAAACGGACCACATCGTCGGCGACGAGGAAGCCGACCGGCTGGTCAATCAACCGGTGCGGGCACCGTGGCGTTTGTAGGGAGTTGTTAGTGGTCAGTTATTAGTCATCAGTTGTCAGTAAGAGACAAAGGAAGATATACCATGGCAGTATCCGAGAGACTCAAGGTCCTGGTCGGGGAGATGCCCGCCGCTGACGAGCGGGGGATGCTTACGACCGATATCGACAAGGACCGGATCGAGAAGGCGGTCGTCGAGATTCACGGCGGCGGCCGGGCGAACGTGTTGGGACTGATCGAAATGCTCGACGAGCCCGGCACCGAGGCGGACGTCAAACCGCACTACGCCCTGCATTGCGTGGTCAACCACTCGCTGGTCACCAAGGACGAGAACGCCCGGCGGCAGATCGCCGAGACGATGGCCGAGCAGCTCGATGGCGAGTTGTCGACCTACAACAAGGTGTTCCTCTGTCAGGAACTCCAGTGGAGCGGTCGTAAGGAAGCGGTCGCCGCGCTGGGTAAGTTGCTGACCGACGAGGAGCTTACCGAGTCGGCGTCGATGGCCCTGGTCGCCATCCGCGACGGCGCCGTCGAGCAGTTCCGTGCCGCCTTGCCCGCCGCGACCGGCAAGTGCCGGCTGAACGTCGTCGACGGCCTGGCCGCGCTGGCCGACGGGCAGTCGGCCGGAGCTTTCCGGCAGGCACTGGGTGACAAGGACCGCGAGGTCCGTCTGGCCGCCGGTGCCGGACTGGCCGCGGTGGGCGACGCTAGTGCCGCCGATGCGCTGCTGGGCGCCACGAACGTCGAGCCGGGCTGGGAGCGGGTGCGGACCATCAAGCACTGCCTGGTGCTGGCCGAGAACCTGGCCGCGGCAGGCAAGCGAGTAGACGCAGCAAAGATCTACTCGCGTCTGCGCGACGGCTGCAAAGCCCCGGAAGAGAAGTACCTCCGCGACGCCGCCGAGAAAGGCCTCGCCGCGGCGACGAGTACGTAGCGAGCGTGGTTTGTAGTGACCCGATTTATCGGGTCCGGATTGCCAAGACCGCATGAATGCGGTCACTACGAACGGTCC